>NZ_VKHT01000115.1 GCF_014141535.1 Streptomyces alkaliphilus
CCCTGATCCGAACCACCCCCGACCCGGAACGACCCCGACCCGGAACGACCCGGCACCGAACCATCCACGGGAGCAGACCACATGGCGCGCAGCACCTCCACCGGAAGCGGCCCCCGGCCCGTCCCCGTGCGGGTCGGTCGCTCCGCCGGCGACTGGCTGAAGGCGATCGCCGCCTTCCTCGCCCTGGCCGTCATGGTCGTCGGCGTGCCCCTCTCCCTGGCGTGGTTCATCGGGTGGCCGCTGCCCACCACCGCCCCGAGCTGGGACATGCTCACCCAGGAGATCGGTACCGAGGTCTTCCTCAACGTGCTGGGCATCCTGGTGTGGGTCGCCTGGGCACAGTTCACCGCCTGCGTGATCGTCGAGATGCGCGCCGCCTTCTCCGGAGTCGGCCTGCCCCGCCGCGTACCCGGCGCCGGGCCGAGCCAGCTGCTCGCCCGCCGACTGGTCGGCGCCCTGCTGCTCCTGGGCTCCGCCGCCGCCGGCCTCACCCCCGGGCTCGGCGCGCTCGGCACCGACATCGAGCGCCACCACCCGGGCGGGTCCGTCGTCGTCGAGGCCCAGCAGACCCCCGGTCAGGAGCGCGCGGAGCGGGCCCCCGGCATCACCGAGGCCGACCGGGCCATGGCCATCCCCCACCAGGACGCCGGCGACGGGGCGGAGGCCGGGGGCGGCACGGACGCCACGGACACCACGGACACCACGGACACCACGGACACCTCGAAGTATTACCGCATCCAGCCCCCCGAGGGACGCCACCACGACACCCTGTGGGGCATCGCCGAACGCCACCTCGGCGACGGACTGCGCTACAAGGAGATCTACGAGCTGAACCGGGACCGGGTCCAGCCCGACGGCTCCCGCCTCACCGAGGCCAGCCTGATCCGCCCCGGCTGGATCCTGGAGATGCCGGCCGACGCCACCGGCGGCGAACTCGTCGAGGCCCCCGGCGAGGACCTCGAGGAGATGTCCCAGGACGAGGCCGACGAGTTCCTCGACTACCGGGAGACCGGCGACACCGGCGGGGACGACCCCGGCCCCGGCACCCCCGGTGGCGCGGGGGACACCCCGCAGCCCTCGCCGGTCCCCGACCCCGCGGCCGATCACTCCGACTGGACCGGCCCCGGCGCCGGGGAACCCGGCGGCGCGGAGGAGACCGAGCACGCCGTGGTCCCCGCCGAGCGGGTGGGGGACACCACCGACGCCGACACCGAGGACTCCGGCCGGGGCGCGATCGACGCGCTGATGGCCGCCCCCCTGCTCGCCGCGGGTCTGCTCCTCGCGCTGGGCCGTGCCCGCCGACAGGCGCTGTGGCAGGCCGCCGCCGGCACCTTGGGTCGGGGCGTCGGGGACGACCTGGAACCGGAGACCCCCGCCGCCGGTGACGCCCGCGACGCCCTCCTGGCGGGCGCCGACCCGCGGGCCGTCGCCTTCCTGGACCGCGCCCTGCGAGTCCTGTCCGCGGCCCTGGACGCCGAGGGCCGCACCCTGCCCGCCGTCTACGCCGCGTGGCTCGGCGCCGACGAGCTCCACCTCCAACTGGCGCACCCGGCCGGCGATCCGCCCGCGCCGTGGCAGCCCGGTCAGAGCGACACCTACTGGACGCTGGAGCGCGCCCGCCTCGCCGAGACGCCCGGCGGGGACGCGGCCGGCGACACCGGCGCCGCGGCGGAGGCCCCCTACCCGGGGCTGGTCAGCCTCGGCACCCGGGACGGCATCCGTCTGCTGCTGAACCTGGAGGCGGTGCCCGGCATCGTCTCCGTGCTCGGTGCCCCCCGCGACCGGGAGGCCGTACTCGGCTCGGTCGCCGCCGAACTGGCCACCAGCGGCTGGTCGGACCGGATGACCGTCACCCTGGTCGGCTTCGGCGCCGAGATGACCACCCTCGCCCCCACCCGGGTCCGCCACCTGGAGGACATCGCGGGCCTGCTGGAGGTCATGGAGACGGAGACCAACCTCCGGCACGCCAACCTCCGCCACACCGGACAGGAGAGCATCCTCACCGGCCGCACCGGCCCCTCCCGCCGCCACCACTGGGCCCCGCACCTGGTGGTCGTGGGCGTGGTGCCCACCGAGGAGGAGGCGGAGCGCCTGGGCGCCCTCGCCTCGGTCTCCGCCCCCCTGGGCATCGGCTACCTGGTCACCTCCGACCGGTCCGACCTGCCCGGCCTGGCCTGGGAGTTCGAGGTCACCGAGGACGGCCTGCTCAAGGAGCCGGACATGGGACTGGAGTTGACCGCCCAACTGCTCCCCGCCGCCGGGCGGGCCGCGGTGGTGGAGCTGTTCGCCGGTCTCACGGCGGGCGAGGGCGACGGCGGGGCGAACGCCGGCGCGGGCGATGCCGGGGGGAACACCGCCGGGACGTCCTCCGGGCCGGTCTTCACCGTGGATCTCACCTCTCGGGGCAAGCCCGAGGTGTACGCCGAGATCATGGGCGGCTACACCGTCACCGGCCTCCCCGAGCCCGAGCCCGAGCGCGCGCCGCAACTGCGCGAGGCGCTCGCCCTGCTCCTGCTGCACCGGGGCGGCGTGCACCCCCGGGTGATGGCGGCGTCCCTGTGGCCGCGCGGCGTCTCCGACGACGTCCGCGACGCCTTCCTCGCCCGCCTCGGCGACTGGCTGGGCCGGGACGCCGAGAGGGCGCCCCGCCTGACGACCGGGGCCGACGGCCGACTCGCTCTCTCCGCCCGGGTGGTCTCCGACTGGGACGTGCTGCGCACCCTCCACCACCACGCCGGCCGCCCCGGAGCGGTCGATCGCGCCCGCCGGCTCACCGACGCCCTGGCCCTGGCCCGTGGCCCGCTGCTGGACGGGCTGCGCGCGGAGGGCGGGTACGCCTGGCTCGACCACGAGATCGTGGACGCGCAGTACCCGCTGCTCGTCGCCGGTATCGCGCTCGGCCTGGCCGAGGAGCACCTGGGCGCGGGGAAGGGCGAGCAGGCGTACCTGGCGGTCCGCTCCGCGCTGGCCGCCGCCCCGACCGACGAGCGGCTGTGGAACGAGCTGCTGCGGTCCGCGCACGCCACCGGCAACCGGGAGTGGTTGGAGGGGGCGGCCGACTGGCTGACCGCCCACCACGCGCAGCTCTTCGGCCCCGATCAGCCGCTGCCGGCCCGCACCCGGGCGCTGATGGACGAGTTCCTGCCCGGCCGCCGGGTGGGGGACAACGCCGTCTCCTGAGCCCGCCGCCCCGGTCGCCCCGTCGGCGACCGCGACCGGGGTCGTGACGGCCGGGCGTTGCCCGCGCCGGCGCCGCTCCCCGTGATCACGCGGGCGGGCTTCGATGTGACGGCCGTGGCGAGCGGACGTTCCCCCCCCCGGGACGTCAGCCGGGCCCGAACCCCGTGGCGGCGGCGATCCGGAGCGCCGCCGCCACGCGGTTGGGAACCACGGGGCCGGTCACCGGCTGCCCAGGGGGTCGGGAACGGGTGTCGAGCCGGCCGCCGGGTCGCCGTCCGATCCCGGGTCGGCGGGGTCGGCGACCCCGGCTCCCTCCGCGTCGTCGTCCGAGCCGTCGAGGAACTGCGTCGCGGCCAGCTCCGCGTACAGACCGTCCCCCGCGACCAGTTCGGCGTGGGTGCCGACCGCCCGGACCCGGCCCGCGTCCAACACCACGATCCGGTCCGCCGCCATCACCGTCGACAGCCGGTGCGCCACCACCAGCACGGTGGTGGCGCGGGCGGCCGAGGCCACGGTCTCCCGCAGCGCCGCCTCGTTCACCGCGTCCAATTGCGAGGTCGCCTCGTCCAGCAGCAGCAGGCGCGGCCGGCGCAACAGCGCCCGGGCGATCGCCACCCGCTGCCGCTCCCCGCCGGACAGCCGGGTGCCCCGATGGCCCACCCGGGTCTCCAGGCCCTCCGGCAGCCGCGCCACCAGCGCGTCGAGACGGGCGGTGCGCAGCACCTCGCGGACCTCCTCCTCCCCGGCGTCGGGACGCCCCAGCAGCAGGTTGTCCCGCAGCGTGCCGGAGAGCACCGGTGCGTCCTGCTCCACGTAGCCGATGGCGCCCCGCAGACGGTGCAGCTCCCACTCCCGCAGGTCGGTGCCGTCCAGCAGGATCCGGCCCGCCGACGGCTCGTGGAAGCGCTCGATCAGCGAGAAGAGAGTGGTCTTCCCCGCCCCGGACGGCCCGACGAACGCGGTCATCCCGCGCGCGGGTATGTCCAGGTCGATGCCGTGGTGCACCTCGGGAAGCCCGTCGGAGTAGCGGAAGCGCACCCCCTCGAAACGCAGCGCGGCGGGGTTGGTGTCGTCTTCCTCGGATCCGGCGGCCCCGGCGGGCGCGGCCGGCTCGACCGGCAGCCGCCGCGTCTCGCCCATCCGGTCGATCGCCGCCGCGCCCACCTGATAGCGGGTCACCGCCGCCACGAGCTGCTGGATCGGCGCCATCAGGTAGAACACGTACAGCAGGAAGGCCACCAGCGTGGCCACGTCGATCGCGCCGGAGGCGACCCGGGCGCCGCCCACCGCCAGCACCGTGATGAACGCGGCCTGGATCGCCAGGCCCGCGGTGTTCCCCGCGAGGGCCGACCACTTGGCGGCGCGCACGCTCTCCCGCCACGACTCCTCGGCGGCCTCGTGCACGACCCGCTCCTCGCGGTCCTCGGCGCCCGACGCCTTGATCGTGCGCATCGCGCCCAGCACCCGCTCCAGGGTCGCGCCCATCGCGCCCACCGATTCCTGGGCCCGCTTGCTCGCCCGGTGGATGCGCGGCACGATCACCCCGATCACCAGCGCGGCGAGCGCGATCACCGCCAGGGTCACCCCGAGCAGCGGCGCGTCCACCACCGCCATCAGCACCACCGTGGCCACCAGGGTCAGGCCGCCGGTGCCGAAACCGATGAGGGAGTCGGTGGTGACGGACCGCAGCAGAGTGGTGTCCGAGGTCACCCGGGCCAACAGGTCGCCCGGCTCGCTGCGGTCCACCGCGCCGATCCGCAGTCGCAGCAGGTGGGAGACGAGGGAACGCCGGGCGTCCAGGACCACCGACTCGGCGGTGCGCTGGAGCACGTAGCCACCCAGCGCGCCGATCACGGCGTTCGCCAGGACGAGGGCGGTCATCGCCACCAGGGCCCCGGTGATCGCCCGCTCGGCGGAGAGGTTCTCGATCAGGGCCTTGGCCACCAACGGAAGCGCCAGCCCGGTGGCCCCGGTGATCAGCGACAGCAGGGCGCCCAGGGCCAGGATGCGACGGTGTGGTCGCACCAGCTCCAGCAGGACCCGCCAGGGCGGCGGCTCCCCCTCGGGTCGCCGGGCACGTCCCCGGGTCTTCCCGCCGGGCGTGCCGTCCGCCCCGCCCTCGGCACGGGTGCCCCCGCGGGGCCCCGCCGTCGTTCCGCTCATCGCCGACCTTCCCGGGAGGCGAGGGACGCCGCCCGTGCTCCGTCTCTCCGACCCGGGGCCCGGGGCACCCCGGACATCGGGTCTCCCATCATCGGGCCCGGCACCGACAACCCGGTACTCCGTTCAGCCCGGGATCAGCCCGGGATCAGCCCGGGATCAGCCCGGGTTCAACCCCGGATCGGTCCGGTGCCGGCCCGTGCCCCGGGAGACGCCGTCCGGCGCGCCCGGGTTGCCCCGAGGTATCCGACGCGTGAGGACCGATGCCGGCAACGGCCTCTCCCGGTAGCGGTGTTGCGAACATCACGGGAACGTTTTCCGACCGGAAACCGACCCGGATTTCCCCCCGGGAACAGTTGCCGGGGCATCCCCGGTGGGTATGGCAGGAGCATGTTGTCTCTCCCGGAGCGTGCGACCGAGCTGCGCGCCCCGTTCGCGCGCCTCGGCCGGTTGCGCCTGCCCGGGCTCCTCACCCGGCCGGGCCTGGCGGCGCTGCGCGCGGAGGTGCTCGGACTGCGGCAGCGACTCGTTCGCCGGGAACACGCCGGTGTCCTGGCCGGGGCCGAACTGGCCGCGGCGGGCCCGCTGGTGGCCCGGTTGGCCACCGAACCGGCGCTGAGGGAACTCGTCACCGCCATAGCCGGGGTGACCGCCGAACCCCTACCGGAGGATTCCGCCGGGCGCCTGTCCCTGAGTGTCCTGGACCGTCCCGGTGACCGGATCGAACCGGCCCCCGGCGGGCCTCCGCTGGCGCTCGCCCTGTTCCTCGACGCCCCCGCGTCGCCGCAGGACGGCGGCATGCTCGAATACCGCCCGGTGTCCTGGTCGGCGGGGCGCGCGGGCCCCGGGGCCGGTGGCCCGGGGCCGGGCAGTCCCGACCGCCGCCCCGCCGGGGCGCTCCTGCCGGAGCCGCTGCTGCGGGCCCACCACGCGCCGGGGGACGGTTGCCTGATGCGGGCGGACGTCACCGAGCCGCGGGTCACCCCGCTGCGCGACGCCGACGCCCGCACCGTGGTCCTCACCATCGGCTGGGCGGTCGGCAGACCGCTCGCCGACCGGCGGGCACCCGCCGGCGCGGCCCTGCGCTGACACGTCGCGCCACCACGACGCGTCTTCCTCCGGAGCCGGCCGGCACCGTGTTCCCCGCCCCGGGGCGCCGGGCCCGCGTGCCCCGGCACGGCGACCGGACGTCACCGTGCCGGGGCGCACGGTCGCCGCTGACGTCGAAATCCGGCCGGCGGGTCGGGGACGCCCGCTCCGCCCGTCGCCCCTCACCGATCTTCGCCCGACCCCGGTTTCCGGGCCCCGGGCCGCACCACCTCCCGTCAGTCCCCCGGCCGTCCCCCACGGCCACCCGGAAGGAGATCCCGATCATGGCCCGCAAACCCCCGCCCGGCGCGTACGGCTCGTCCGGAGGTTCCCGCAGAGATCGTGAGGAGGACCGTCGCGAACGGCGCGAGTACCGTGAGCGTCGGGACGAGCGCGACCGGAACCACCGGGATCGACGCGAGGACCTCGACCGCCGCGAACGGCGCGAGTACTCCGAGCGCCGCGACGAGCGCGACCGTCGTGATGAGCGCGACCGGGCCGAGCGTCGGGACCGCACGGAGAACCGCGACCGGCGCGACCGGCTGGACCGGTTGGACCGCCGGGACCGGGCCGACCGACGGGCCCGGGGGGCCGCCCGCGACGACCGGGGCCCGATGGGAATCCTGGTCGGGCTGCTGCTCACCGCCATCGCACTGGTCGCCCTGCTGCTCTGGGCGATCCTCTGATCGAACCCGCCCTCACGACGTGGCTCCGCCGGCCCGACCCTCCGGGCCGGCGGAGCCACGGGGGACGGGGCCGGGTCCGGGATCAGTCCCCGTGCACCCAGCGACGGGCCCAGGTGTCCACCAGCCCCGCGACCCAGGCCGCGTCCGAGGCATCGCCCAACAGATGATCGGCACCGTCCAACCCGATGAACGCCTTGGGGTGCCGGGCCGCCGAGAACAACTCGCCCGCCTCCTCGACGCCCACCACGGAGTCCACCGGCGAGTGCAGCACCAGCAGTGCGGCGTCCAACCCGGCGATCAGTCCCCGCTGCTCGCGGGAACGCTCCACCAGGTCGTCGAGGAACTCGCGGCGCATCCGGAACGGCCGACCGGCCAGGGTCACATCGGCCTCGCCGTCCCGCCGCAGCTCCTCCTCGGTGCCGGGCGGCAACTGCCCGCGCAGATGGGCGGGATCCGCCGGGGCCGCGATGGTCGCCACCGCACGCACCTCCGGGATCCGGTGCGCGGCGGCCAAGGCCACGCCACCGCCCATCGAGTGCCCCACCAGGAGGGCGGGTGCGGCGGCGGCCTCCCGCAGGCCGTCCGCCGTGTGCACCAGATCCTCCACCATGGTCCCGAAGCCGGTCCGGGAGAAGTCGCCCTCCGACTCGCCGATACCGGCGAAGTCGAACCGCAGCACACCCCAGCCCAGGCGGGCCAGACCGCGCGAGACCCGGGCCGCCGCGAGGATGTCCTTGCCGCAGGTGAAGCAGTGGGCGAAGACCGCGTACGCCACCGGGGGGCGCCCCTCGGGCAGCTCCAGCCGGCCGGAGAGCCGGCCCATCGGCCCGGCGACGTCGAAGCGGCGGCACTCGATACCGGCGGTGCCGCGCTCGGTCCGTGCGTCGCTCATCGGCCGACCTCCCCGGGGCCGTCGCGGTGCCCGGCGGGGGCGCGCGGGGGATCGGTCGGCAGGCCCGCCCCCTCCCGGGGGCGGAGGACGCGGGGCATGACCCCGGCGGCGTGGGCGGGACTCCCGATGCGCATGCGGTCAGCGTAGTGCCGGGACCTCGCGGCGCCCCGTCGGGGCCCACCGTCCCGCCGGACCCGACCGACTCCCACCGGTCCCGCCTCCCCGGACTCACCCCCGGGGGTGGCGGAGGCCGTCGCAGCGGAACACGCGGCCGGACGGAACGCCCGGAAATCGTTTTCCCGAGCGATTCCAAAAGCTCTGTCCCCACTCGAAAGGGTGAAAAGAATTGGGATGGGGCGCGCCAGGACCGGTACCTTCCCAGTGCTCGCCGATCGGGCCGTGGTTTTCTCCCGCCGGTTTCCCGTGACGTGCGATCCCGGTG
>NZ_VKHT01001150.1 GCF_014141535.1 Streptomyces alkaliphilus
GGAAGGACCCCCGTGCCCGTCCCGCTCCCCGCCGCGGTCCCCGACCGGCTGACCGTCACCCTCTGGGACTTCTCCTGGTACGTCCGCACCGGCCCCGGTGAGCCCTTCGAGGACCTCGACCGGGCCTTCGCCGAGGCCGCGGACCGGGGCTACAACACCATCCGGATCTGCGCCATGCCGTTCCTCCTCTTCGGCTCCGGCCTCGACACCGCCCGCCTGCGCCTCGGCCCCCTCGGCGGCGGACAGGGCCGGCGGGTGCGCTGGTACGACGTGCGCGCCGAGACGGTCATCGACGGCCGCGCCCACCTGCTCGCCCTCTTCGGGGCCGCCCGCCGGCACGACTTCCGCGTCATCCTCTCCAGCTGGGAGTACCAGCAGAGTCCCGCCTTCTCCGGCGACCGGCGGTGGTTCGACGCCCTCATGGCCGTGGAGCCCGAACGCCGGCCCGAGGCGCTGGCCGACGCCCTCGCCGACCTGATCGACTTCCTCGCCGCCCACGACGGGCTGGACGACCGGATCGCCTTCACCGAACTGCACAACGAGGTCCAGGCCGGCCGGCTCACCGACGGCCTCGACGGCGACCCCGTGCTCGCTCTGCGTCCCCGCCTGGAACGGGGCCTGGCCCGCTTCCGCGCCCGCCGACCCGACCACCCGGTCACCGTCAACTACGCCGCCGTGCCGGTGGGGGCCATGCGCGGGGTGCCCCGGGACATCGACGTCGCCGTCTTCCACCCCTACGTCCACGGCGTCCTGGACGAGATGATCGACACCTTCGCCCTGCGCGACCCCGCGCGTCCCTTCCCCCGCGAGCGCGCCGCGCGAGAGCTGCTGAGGCCCTCGGCGCCCGCCCCGGAGGAGTGGACGCCGCCGGCGGCGGACGCCTGGCGGATGGAGGCCACCATCGTCTCCCGCCGGGAGATGTACCTGCACGAGTGGTGCGACCCCGTGAAGTGGGACGCCTGGCTGTACGACCGCCACGCCGTCCACCGCCTCGCGATGGAACAGCGCCTGGTCACCTGGATCGACGCCGCCGCCGACCTGGCGGCCGACCTCGGCGTCCCCCTGCTCTTCGGCGAGGGCTGGGTCGGCTACACCCCCCTGCACGGCACCTTCGAGGAGGGGCCGGTCGGTGCCGCGCTGTGCCGGCGCGCGATGGAGGAGAGCGTCCGGGTCGGCGCGCTGGGGGCCGTGGTCTGCTCCAACGCCGCCCCGCACCACCCGATGTGGGCGGACGTCGAACTCCAGCGGGAGTGCAACGCCCTGCTGCGCGGCTGACGTCCCGGCCCCGCCGCCGCGCCGCGTGCGACGGCGGGGCCGGGAATCCCGGCTCACCGGACGGTGTGGCCGGGAGCGCCGTCCAACAACGTCAACTCGTCGCGGTGCGCGAGCCCCTCCCAGTCGCCCTCGCAGGCCACCGCGAACGCCCCGCACACCACCGCCCGCTC
>NZ_VKHT01001151.1 GCF_014141535.1 Streptomyces alkaliphilus
CGCCCCTCCCGTCCACCGAACGGAGACCCCGCGTGACCGACCCGACCTCCCTCGACACCGCCGGGCTGACCGCCGGTTACGCCGCCGGGGACTTCACCCCCGTGGACGTCACCCTGGCCGTCCTGGAACGCGCCGCCGCGATCGACGCGGTCGTGAACGCCTTCGTCCTCCTGGACGCCGACGGGGCCCTGGTGGCCGCCGAGGAGTCGGCCGCGCGCTGGGCGGCGGGGTCCCCGCTCGGCCCTCTGGACGGTGTACCGGCGAGCGTCAAGGACATCCTGCTTCAGCGCGGCCGGCCCACGCTGCGGGGGTCGGCCGCCGTCGAACCCACCGGGCCGTTCGCCGAGGACGCCCCCTCGGTGGCGCGGTTGCGCGAGGCCGGGTGCGTGCTGTTCGGCAAGACCACCACCCCGGAGTTCGGGTGGAAGGGCGTGACCGACTGCCCGCCGCACGGCGCGACCGGCAACCCGTACGCCCCCGACCGCACCGCCGGCGGTTCCAGCGGCGGGGCCGCCGCCGCGGTGGCGTTCGGTGCCGGGCCGCTGGCGCTGGGCACCGACGGCGGCGGCTCGGTGCGCATCCCGGCCGCGTTCTGCGGGATCTTCGCCCTCAAGCCGACCTACGGCCGGGTCCCGCTGTACCCGGCGAGCGCCTTCGGCACGCTCGCGCACGTCGGTCCGATGACCCGTACCGTCGCCGACTCGGCCGCGCTGTTGGACGTCATCGGCCGGCCGGACACCCGGGACTGGTCGCACCTGGGCCCGCCGCCCGCCGGCTACCGGGCGGCGCTCGCCCCGCCGGCCGACACCACCGTCTCCCGTCCGCTGGCCGGGCTGCGGGTCGCGGTCTCCCCCGCCCTGGCCGGCTCCGGTGACGGACCGCCGGTCGCCCCGGCGGTCGCCGCCGCCGTGCGCGGCGCGGCCGACCTGTTGGCGGAGTTGGGCGCCGACGTGGAGGAGGCCGATCCGCCGGTGGGGCCGGTGGAGGAGGTGCTCGCGGCCTTCGAGACGCTGTGGTTCAGCGGGGCCGCCCGGGCCACCGAGTCGATCCGGGGCGCCGCCCGGGAGCGGATGGACCCGGGGCTGCGCGAGGTCTGCGCGGAGGGCGCCCGGTACTCGGCGCTGGACTACCTGGCGGCGGTGGACGTGCGGATGGCGCTGGGGCGGGAGATGGGGCGCTTCCACGAGCGGTACGACGTGCTGTTGTGCCCGACGCTGCCGATCACCGCCTTCGGCCTGGGCCGGGAGGTGCCCGAGGGGTCGGGGCTGCGGCGGTGGACGGAGTGGACGCCGTTCACCTACCCGTTCAACATGACCCAGCAGCCCGCCGCGAGCCTGCCGTTCGGCGCCGACGACGAGGGGCTGCCGATCGGGGTGCAGTTGGTGGCGGCCCGGCACGAGGACGCGCTGGTGCTGCGGACGGCGCACGCGATGGAACTCGCCGG
>NZ_VKHT01001152.1 GCF_014141535.1 Streptomyces alkaliphilus
CCCCCGGCCATCACACCACCCGAGGAGCCGGAGAGCGGCGGCGACGAGGAGGTCCCGGAGGAGCCGCTCACCGAGGAGGAGGAAGAGGAGCCCTTCCTTCCCGCCGAGCGGATGATGCTGGTGAACTCCGCCATGGGACGCTGCGCGGACATCCCGGCGGACAGGGGCGAGGAGAAAGCGGCGATCCTCCCCAACGTCTGCGACAGCGACCGCATCCAACAACGGTGGGACCTGGATGTCAGGTTCCCCGGTCAGGGGCCGGGCGGGGCGTCACTGTTCGTCATCGTCCACTCCAACTCCGGCCTGTGCATGGACCCGCCCGGGCTGGGTGCCGTCCAGGCCGGTACGCAGATCTCCCAGTACCGCTGCGTACCGAGGCTCAATGACAACCAGTTGTGGTGGCTCGAACCGCGGGAGGACGAGGATCACGTGTACCGGATCCGGAACTACGCCAGCAACCACCTGTGCCTGAGCCCTGATCTGCGGGATACCCAGCGGTACGACCTGAGGTTCACCGTGCAGCAGTGCAATGACGAGTTCCAGTGGTGGAGGATCCACGCGGGGGAGAGCTGACCCGGTCCGGCCGGTCGGTGGGGTGATCGATCCGGCGGTGGTCGATCCGGCGGTCGGGGTGTCCCGACCACCGGATCGACTATCCGGCGGTCGGGGTGTCGGGGTGTCGCCGTGCCGCCTCCGCCTCCACCACCTCGGGACCGTGGGAACGCTCGATGCCGGGCGAGTCCACGTCCCCGTGCACCCCATCGCGGATCCGGACCGTGGCGCCGCGGATCACCAGCGGGGCGGCGTCGTACTCCGGGTACACCGGGAACGGCGCGGTGACCACGACCTCGACGGACGGCTTGAGCTCTCCCCCGATCGCGGGCCAGATCTCCGCGGGGGACCGGGAATCGCCGGCCGGACCGACCACCCGCATCCCCGCCACAAGGCCCAACTCCGCGAGGGAGCCGTGCAGTTCCTGCGGGGGGATGGACTCCCGGGGCAGCAGGGTCGCCAGCACGGCCGACAGCAGACGGTGTTCGTCCACCGCCTGCTTCGTCCAGGCCGTCACCAGGTAGGACAGCCGCAACCAGCGGGGTGCCTCACGGTATTTGACGATCTTCCGGTTCCCGTCGTGGACCGGGATCTCCCCCTGGCGACGCCGGCCGGTGTCCTCCCGGATGTCGTACAGATAGACATTGATCACGGGGCCGTTGAGCCGCGCCGACCAGTCGCGGTTCGGCATGTCGAAGGAGACCTCGACGCCGGCGCCGGCCAGGGCACCGCCGTTGAGCAATCGCTTGAGGGTCTCGTCCACCTCGTGGATCACGTCGTACTCCGGTCATCCGCGGTGCGGGGCCCGTGGGAGCCCGTCCCGGCGAGTGGGTCGGGTCCGTTCCCGGGAGCTCCGGGGACGGGTGGGGGGCAGTGTTCCTGCCCGAGGG
>NZ_VKHT01001153.1 GCF_014141535.1 Streptomyces alkaliphilus
CCGCCCCCGCCGTTCCCGGCCCACTCGGCCGTGCCGTACCCGTGGGCGGTTCCGCCGTACCCACCGTCGTACCCCGGGTCGGCGGTCCCGCCCGATGCCGGGTCGGTGCCGTACGGGTCCCACCCGCCGGAGCCGGCGCCCGCCGGCTCACCCCCTCCGTGGGCGTCCCACTCCCCCTGCTGGGGCGCGGTCTCCCACACCGGGCGACCGTATTCGTCGTACCCCCGGAACTCCCGGTAGGGATCGTGTCGGTCGTTCACGAGTCCGCCCCCTTCGGGCCGCGGCCGGTCCCCGAGCCCTGGTCAGCGCTTCGGTGCCGGGTGGTCACGGTAGAGCCTGCGCTTGTTGATGTAGCGCACCACACCGTCCGGCACCAGGTACCAGACGGGCTCCCCCGCGGCCACCCTGGCCCGGCAGTCCGTGGAGGAGATGGCGAGCGCCGGTACCTCGATCAACGACACCCCGCCGTCGGGCAGACCGGGATCGGCCAGGGTGTGGCCGGGGCGGGTGACGCCGATGAAGTGCGCCAGCGAGAAGAGTTCCGCCGCGTCGCGCCAGCCCAGGATCTGGGCGAGGGCGTCGGCGCCGGTGATGAAGAAGAGATCGGCGTCCGGGTTCTCCCGGTACAGATCCCGCAGGGTGTCGATGGTGTAGGTGGTGCCCGGCCGGTCGACGTCGATCCGGCTCACCGAGAACTGCGGGTTGGAGGCGGTCGCGATGACCGTCATCAGGTAGCGGTCCTCGGCCGGCGAGACGCGCTGGTGGCTCTTCTGCCACGGCTTGCCGGTCGGCACGAAGACCACCTCGTCGAGGTGGAAGCGGGCGGCGACCTCACTGGCCGCCACCAGGTGACCGTGGTGGATCGGGTCGAAGGTGCCGCCCATCACCCCGAGCCGCCGTTTGACCGGCGCCCCGGGACCCTCCGGGGCACCGTCGCCCGCCCCCGGAACGGGGGCGGTGACGGGCACGCCGGAACCATCCGCACGCCGGGGCGCGTCCCCGGCGCGGGGGGTGTCGTCTGCCATGTGCCGACCCTAACCGCTCGTCACGGGAACCCGTCCCGGGGGAAGCCGGGAGCCGGCCCGGGGACGGGCGTGCCCGATGGAGTGCCCCCGGAGGGGCTCAGCGGTCCCGGTTGAGGAGGGTGGTGACCCACAGCATCGCCAACAGTGCGGCGAGAACGAGGCCGCCCACCAACCAGGGGTTGAGCGCTCCGTGCTCGGCGCCCTCCTCGGCGAGGGCGGTCAGGGCGGCGGTGGCACTGGTGAGGTACATGCGATGACCCATCCGGAAAGAGGCGGCGAAAACGTAGGCTCATGTTAAGCGGACCCGATGTCCGCCCCCTCTTGCCCCCACCACCGGGCCCGGGGTGCAGTGGGAGGGGAGACCGGACGCCGGATCACCGGCGCCCGTCGAACGGGGCTCGGAGGGGGCCGAAT
>NZ_VKHT01001154.1 GCF_014141535.1 Streptomyces alkaliphilus
CTCTCCTCCCGGCCCGGTGAGGAGGACGACCATCCGGGGAAGCCGTGAGTCGGATTCGCCGGCGACCCCCGGGAGCACACGCAAGAGGAGGGACGAGCCGGGAGTCGGCGACGCCGTCCGACGACGGTTGAGGTGCCGGCGGAGACGGTACGGGAACCGGATGGTGGGGATGGTTCCGTCGCCGGCGGCGCGTGATATTCGTCAACTTTCGACGGGCCGTCATTCGTCCCCCCGTACCGGCCCCCGGTATACGGAGCGGTACACGGAGCCGCCCCGGGGACCACCGCTCGGATCCGCGCCGCGACGACACCGCCTCCGCCCCGAGAAGAGCTCCTTTCCCCTCCTTGCCGGTGTTCTTCGCCGGTGTTCGCACGGGTGGGCACGCTCCACCGCGACCGATCGACCCTGGTATCGCGGCGCCTCCCCGCCCCCGATCCGCGCCGGTGCGGGCCCCCGATCGGCCCTCCACCGGTAACGCACCGTCAACACCACCGTCACGGAATCCCGATGGTCCGGTGCGTTCGATGACGTCGTCCTTCGGACAGTCCCACGGGGCGGGAGAGAATAGTGGTGTGATGCCCTGCAACAAAACCGCTTGTTCGAAGCGTCTTATAGACAGAGCCGCACATGTCCAGACGCCACAGCCGGCGAGCCGCCACAGGGAACGCACTATGTCCACCAGACTCCCGACCTCGGGGTTAAGCGGGGTCGAGCCCACACCCCGGGCCCCGCACCAACCCGAGAGGAACGATCGCCCCGGTCACCGGGTCCCCGTCACGATCCACAGCACGGAACCCCTCTCCCGCGAGGGCGCGGCCAGCCTCCTGGGCCGGTATCGCGAGCTCGACGTCACCGAGGATTCCGAGCTGCGTCCCGGCACGGTCGTCCTCGTGATCACGGATGTCCTCGACGGCCCCGCCCTCACTCTGCTGCGACGCGTCGCGCGCGCCGACGGAGTTCGGGCCGTCCTCGTCATCGGCGCCCTGCGCGAAGCCGAGCTCCTCGATGTGGTCGCCTGCGGGATCAGCGCCATCGTGTGGCGCCGTGAGGCGACCGGCAAGCAGTTGGCGCGGGCGGTTGTGGCGGCCGCGCGCGGCGACGGCACCCTGCCGGCCGATCTGCTCGGTCGACTGATCAATCAGGTCGGCGCGCTGCACCGTTCGGTGTCCGGCGGGGACGGCGTGCCCACCACGGGATTGACCGCTCGTGAAACGGAGGTGCTCCGCCTGGTCGCGGACGGTCTCGACACCGGTGAGATCGCCGCCGAACTGGCCTACTCCGAACGCACCATCAAGAACATCATGCACGGGCTCACCACCCGCTTCCATCTGCGGAACCGGGCACACGCCGTGGCCTACGCGATGCGCGAGGGGTACATATGACCCCGCCCTCTCTCCCGGCCGGCACCCGCCGGTGCCCCCTCGGGCAGGAACACTGC
>NZ_VKHT01001155.1 GCF_014141535.1 Streptomyces alkaliphilus
GTCTCCTCCCGTGCCGTCTCCACCGGGCGTCGGCTCCACCGACAGCTCCAACCAGGCCAGGCCCGGCAGCCGCATCTCCGCCCGCAGCCGCAGCAGCCGCCCCGGTTCGATCTCCTCCACCCGCCAGAAGTCCAGCGAGTCCCCCACCCGCAACCGCTCCGCGTCGCGCCGGCCGCGCCGCAGCCCGACCCCGCCGAACAGCCGGTCCAGCACCCCGCGGGCGGCCCAGGCGATGGGCAGCGAGTACCACCCGTTGTCCCCGCCGATGCCCTCGATCACCCGCCACACCGCCTCCGGCGGGGCCTTCACCGACCGTTCCCGCACGTCCGTGTAGAGGCTGCCGCCGGTCCAGTCGGGATCGGTGGGCAGCGGGTCGCTCGGCGCGCCCGGCGTGTCGGCGGAGGACCAGCGGGTGTCCACCTCGGCGTCGTGGATGCGCTTGAGCGCCCAGCGCAGCGCGGTGTCGAAGTCGACGGTGCCCTCCGGCGGGTCCGGGATCCACCGCGTGATGTCGTTCTCCGCGCAGACCACCTCGTGCCGCAACGACTCCACCAGCGGTTTGGCGATCGATCCCGGGACGGGGGTGACGAGCCCGATCCAGTGGCTGGAGAGCCGGGGCGTGAGGACGTGGACGGGGACGATGATCCGGCGCGGCAACCCGGCCACGGCCGTGTACCGGCGCATCATCCCCCGGTAGGTGAGCACATCGGGGCCGCCGATGTCGAAGGAGCGGTTGACCTCCGCCGGCAGGTCGGCGGCGCCGATCAGATAGCGCAGGACGTCCCGCACGGCGATCGGCTGGATGCGGGTGCGCACCCAGCGCGGCGTCACCATAACCGGCAGCCGTTCGGTGAGGTAGCGCAGCATCTCGAAGGACACCGATCCCGAGCCGATGATCACGGCGGCGCGCAGGACGGCCGTCGGCACCCCGGAGTCCAGCAGGATGCGACCCACCTCCGCCCGGGAGCGCAGATGGGGGGAGAGGTCGTCCTCGGGTACGTCGGCGGGGGTCAGCCCGCCGAGGTAGACGATCCGCCGCACCCCCGCCTCCCGGGCCAGCCGGCCGAACAGGCGGGCGGCGCGGCGGTCGGTGGCCTCGAAGTCGGAGCCGGTGCCCAGGGAGTGCACCAGGTAGTAGGCGACCTCCACCCCGGCCAGGGCGGCGCGCAGCGACTCCTCGTCGGTGACGTCGCCGCGCACCACCTCAACCCGGTCCGCCCAGGGGTGGTCGCGGAGCTTGGCGGGGGTGCGGGCCAGGCAGCGGACGGTCCGTCCGGCGACCAGGAGCTGGGGGACCAGTCGCCCGCCGATGTAGCCGGTGGCCCCGGTGACCAGGACCGTGCCGCCGTGCCTGCCCGTCCCCCCGACGGGCTCGGTGTCATCGCGCGCTCCCGGCGCGGGGGGCGCGGACGGGGAACCCTGTCTCTTATAGACATCT
>NZ_VKHT01001156.1 GCF_014141535.1 Streptomyces alkaliphilus
CCGGCGGGGGCGCGCGGTGGGCACGGGGACCCCGGGGTCCCGTCCGCGGGCGGGTTCTCAGCCCGCCGCCTCCTGCTGTTCGGCGTACTGCTGGAGGGCTCCCAGCACCCGGGCCGGGTCGTTGTCCGGCCGTACCGCCTCGCCGATGGTGCGGCGCAGTTCGCCGGAGACACGGGCCCAGCTGACCTTCTCGACCGGGAAGGGGCGGGCGGAGGGCAGCTGGTCGAGGAAGGGGCGGAAGTGGGTGTGCTCTTCGCTGTCCTGCATCCGTTCGACGGCGGGGGTGGTGACCGGCAACAGGTGGTAGCGGTCGGCGAAGGCGACGACGTGTTCGGTGGCGAAGACGTGGCCGAGGAAGGTGCGGATGGCGGGGAGTCGGTCGTTGCCGTTGAAGGCCATCAGCCAGTCGACGGCGCCCAGGGTGGCCTCGGAGGGCCCGTCCGGGCCGGGGACGGGGCCGGTGGTGTGGGCGATGTCGAAGAGTTGGGCCTGCCGCAGGAAGGTGGGGTGGGCGTGCATCATGGCGACCTCGCCCCGGCTGAAGCCGCGGTAGACCTCGCGCCGGTCGGTGGTGCCCGGGTCTCCGGAGCCGGTGAGGCCGGGACGGACGAGTTCGTCGCGCAGCCAGGTGAAGGTCGCGATGTTCTCGGCGGAGTCGATCGCGTAGCCGCCGCCGGATCGGGTGAGGCCACCGCCGCCCCCGAGCATCCAGATCGCGGCCTCGGCGTGGCCCTCCTCGGGGCCGAGGGGCAGGCCGTACGGGGTGGGTACGCCGGAGGCGGCGAGGGCGACGGCGGCCTCGCGCAGTTCCTCCCGGGTGGCGGGCGGCTTGTCCGGGTCGAGGTCGGCGTTCTCGAAGAGTTCGCGGTTGCAGAAGAGGCGGCGGGTGTCGGTGGCGTAGGGCAGGCCGTACTGGACGTGGCGCACCTCCCCGGCGCGGGTGAGGCCCGGGAGGAAGTCGGACTGCATGGGGAGGGTGAGCAGGTCGCCGGCCGGGTGGAGCAGGCCCGCGTGGGCGTACTCGGCGTAGGCGCCGAGCTGCGCGATGTCCGGGGGGGTGCCGTCGGCGACCATCTCCGCGACGCGGGCGTCGGCCTCGTCGGGCGGGAAGACGGTCACGTCGACCCTCAGGTCCGGGTGGTCGCGGCGGAAGCCGCGCACGAGTTCGTTCCAGAAACTCTCGGTGCTGCCGGTGGCCGAGTCGGAGCCGTGTTCGACCGCGACCAGGCGCAGGATGTGGTCGGGGGTGCCCGGGTCCGCCTCCCCGGCGCCGCAGGCCGGCAGCGCGCCGGCGGCGAACAGTCCGGCGGCGGCACCGATGAAGTCTCGTCGTCTCACGTCTCACAACCCCCTGGTCTTTCGTGGTCTGGCCGGGGGATGGGGTCGGTGCCGGGCTGTGGCGCGGGGCCGACGGGAGGCGCGGGGCCGGGGAG
>NZ_VKHT01001157.1 GCF_014141535.1 Streptomyces alkaliphilus
GACAGGTGCCGGGCCCCACCCGGCGGGACGGGGAAGCCGCCCGACGGGAGACCGGCCCGGGGGAGGACGGGAGTGGATCCGGGAATTCACGCACTTCCGGCCGAAAAGCGCGGAGGGAGAATTCCGCGTGCCCGAAATTCCCGTCGAAGGCTCCACACCGATCCTTTCGGGTGCTCCGTCGCACCCCAATCCCTCCGGGAGATCACTTCGGCTTCCCGGGTCCCGTCGTTCCGTTTTCCGCGACCCCGAAGATCCCGAAGGCCCCGAGGAACCTCCCGAATTCACCATTCCCGCCCCACCCACGCGGCCGGAAACGATCCCTTCGGCCCGCACGGAAAGGAGAGCGCCGACGTGACCTCCCCGGCGCAGGCACCACCGGCGGCGGTCGCCGCCGCCCTGGCCGACGTGGCGACACTCGGCGGGTTCTTCGCCCCCGTGGTGGCCGGCCCCGACGAGGGCTGGCACCCGGTGGCCGAGAGCCACGCCGCCGGCTCGGCCGACCTGGTGGCCGACAACGCCCGCCGGTACGGCACCACCGAGCCCCGGGTCGCCGCCTCGGTCGTCCAACTCGGCCACGCCGCCCGCCTGTGGTCACCCCTGCTGGCCTGCGCCGTCGCCCACGGCGTGGTGCCGGACCCGGCCGACCTCCAGCGCGCCGACGACGGCCCCGCCCTGCGGTTCCCGTCCCCGGCCGGCTGGTGGACGCGGGATGCCGGGGAATCCTCCGCGCTGCTGTACCGGCTGGTGATGGAGGAGTGCCTGGCGGCCATGGCGGCGGGGCTGCGCGTGCGTGTCGCGCCCCGGCTGCTGATCGGCAACGCCGCCTCCGCCCTGGTCGAGGCGGGGCGCGCCCTGGTGGCGGCCCGGCCCGGACTGCGGGAACCGGCCACCGATCTCGTCACCCGTCTCCTGGCCACCGGTGTCCTGGTGGGAACCGGTGAGATCACCGATTCCGCGCTGGCCTTCCGTCGACGCAGCTGCTGTCTTTTCTACCGGGTTCCGCCGGGTGATCGGTGCGGTGACTGTTCCCTGGATCGATGAGGAAGTTGGATCATTCCCGGGGGAGGGTGAATTCCGGCCGCTTTTCGGAGAGTTCAACGGGAGGGGTGGAAATCGTTCGGTCGGCTCACTACATTCGATTTCGCAACTCAGTCGCAGGTGCACCTGGCTCGCGACCACGGGAGGTATCCGGAGTCCCCGTGCCGTTCGCGACCGGTGCCGATCGAAGGAGGAACCCATGGCGCACCACGGTTTCGAGGAGCCCGAGGAGCAGCAGGCCGGCCTCAAGTCCCACACCCCCGCGGTGGACGCGCCGTTCGAGTGGCGCGCGGACGTCGAGGACGAGTCCACCGACGAGAGCTGAGCGCGCGGCGGGGGCGGCCCGGCCGCCCCCGCCGTTCTCGCCGTGCTTCCCGGTCCCCGCCGCCCGGTCC
>NZ_VKHT01001158.1 GCF_014141535.1 Streptomyces alkaliphilus
GGGATGATCTCGTCGGGGACGTGGCGGGGGGAGAGCTCCGAACGCAGGTCGGCGCGGATGCGCTCGTGAAGTTCCCCGCCCGGGGCCAGCTCGGTCGGGGCCACACCCTCCGCGGGGTGGACGAACAGCGGCATCCAGTAGCCGCCACCCGGCTCCTCCACCCCCACGATCAGGCTCTCCCGCACGCCGGGCAGCCGCTCCACCACCTCGTGGATGTCGGCGGAGCCCATCCGCACCCCCTGACGGTTGAGGGTGGAGTCCGAACGGCCGTGGATGATCACCCCACCATCGGGCGTGACGGTGATCCAGTCCCCGTGCCGCCACTCGCCGGGATGACCGGTGAAGTAGCTCTCCCGGTAACGGGAGCCGTCCGGATCGTTCCAGAAGGCGATCGGCATGGAGGGCATCGGCAGGGCCACCATCAGCTCGCCCACCTCTCCGATCACCTCACGACCGTCGGCGTCCCGGGCCCGCAGGTCGGTCCCCAGACACACCGCCTGCAACTCGCCGACCCGTACGGGCAGGGTGGGCACCGCGCCGACGAAGCAACTGCACACGTCCGTCCCACCGCTGACCGAGGCGATCCACCGGTCCCCCAGTTCCCGGTGCAGCCAGCGGAAGCCGTCGGGGGGCAGGGGGGAACCGGTGGTGGCCACGCACCGCAGGCGATCCAGACGCCCCTCCTCCCCCGGATGGACGCCGGCCTTGACACAGGCCATGACGTACGCGGCGGACGTGCCGTAGAGCGCGGCGTCGGCCTCGGCGGCGACCCTCCACTGGACATCGGGACGGGGGTGGGCCGGCGCCCCGTCGTGCAACACCGGAACAGCTCCCACCAGCAGGGCGGAGATGAGGAAATTCCACATCATCCAGCCGGTGGAGGTGTACCAGTACATCCGGTCGCCGGGGCGCAGGTCGCAGTGGAGGGAGAGCTGTTTGAGGTGTTCCAGCAGGATGCCGCCGTGGGACTGGACCAGCGCCTTGGGCAGCCCGGTGGTGCCGGAGGAGTACAGGATCCACAACGGGTGGTCGAAGGGCAGGACGGCGAATTCCGGCTCCGCCGGGGCGGCGACCAGATCCGCCCACCCCGTGGCGCCCTCCGGGGTCTCGGTGCCCAGGAGGGAGACGTGAACCGTCATCCGCAGCGTCGGGAGCTCCCGGCGCAACCCGGCCACGGTGTCGGTCCGGTCGATGGTTCGACCGGACCACCGGTAACCGTCGGCGGCGAAGAGCACCACCGGCTCCACCTGGCGGAAGCGGTCCAGGACGGCACGGGGACCGAAGTCGGGTGAGCAGGAGGTCCACACGGCACCGACGGCGGCCGAGGCCAGAAAGGCGATCAGGGCCTCGGGAACGTTTGGCAGGTAGCCGCACACCCGGTCACCGGGCCGCACGCCCGCCCCGCGCAGCGCGGCGGCCACCGCTCCCACC
>NZ_VKHT01001159.1 GCF_014141535.1 Streptomyces alkaliphilus
GGTTGTAACCGGTGTTACCGATGTTTCGGGGGGTGGGGGGCAGTAGCGGTTCCAGGCATCGGTGAGGTCGTCGCGGTGGTAGCCCTTGACAACCTGGCCGCCGATGCGCAGCGGGCGCGGCGCGATGGGCTTCCCCGCGGCGGTCACGTACTCGCGCAGCATCTTCGACAGGGCCCGCGGGGTGAGAGCCCGGCCGTCGAGGTCGCCCCAGGGGGCCTCCTCCATCGCGTTGAGCAGATGAAGGATCTCGACGCTGGAGACCGCCGTCTCCCCGGGGAAGATGACGTCCCGCAGATCGGTGAGCAGCCGCACGCCCAGGGAGGCCCGGTCGTCGTCCGCCACGGCGTTGACCAGCTCGACGCACGCGGCACGGGCGCGTTCGGGCCAGGCGCCCCCGGCCGCGTCCGCGACGGCGAGCAGCGGCTCCCACACATCGGCGGGGCGGTCGGTGATGCCCTCCGGCATCTCGGGGAACACCCCGTCGACCCGCTCACGGACCTGATCGGCCCAGAGCGCGAGCCGATCGCGCAGCGCGTGACCCTGCGGTTCGTGGATGCGATGCCGGTAGGGCTCCACACGTTCGTTGCGGGCCCGGCGCCGCATCCGGATGACGATGGAACGGGCCATGATGGTGTCCGGCAGGCCCCCGAGCCCGGCCAGCGCCACCGCGGAGTACGCCGGGAAGGCCACCACGGTTTGGGTGTTGCCGTCGCCCACGCACCGGTAGGAGACCCCGGAACGTCGGTGCCCGGCGTTGAGCAGTCCCCGCAGATCCTCGTTGTCCTTGGCCGTCTTCGGCCCGAAGACGGTGTCGATCTCGTCGAAGAGGACGACCGGCCGCCCGTCGGTGTCGGCCACGGCCCGGAATAGCGCGGCGGGAGAGGCGTTCACCGCGTGCATGGGACGGCGAACCAGCGTGCTGCACACCTCCAGGGCCCGGGTCTTCCCCGACCCCGGTTCGGGGGAGAGGAACGCCAGTCGGGGGGTGGAGTCGAAGCAGTCGAGCAGGTGGGTGTGGGCGTCCCACAGGGCCACGGCGACGTAGGCGGCCTCGGTGGGGAAGGCGTTGAAGCGGCGGTGGAAGGCTTCCACCTGGTCCAGCAGGGCCGCGCCGTCGATCGGCTCGGTGCTCATGCCGCCGACCTCCTCTCGTTCGTCGTGGTGGTGTCGGTGGTGGTGCGCAGAGGGCAGGCGTCCCGGTGCCGGTGGTGGGTGTCGATCAGGGCGAGCACCCGGGTGCGGCCGACGGCGCGGGCCCGGTGCCCGCACTCGCACCAGCTGCTCGCGGTCGGGGTGGTGCCGCGTCCGGGGGCGACGATGTGCAGCCACGCCACCGGATACCGGCCGGTGGGCGGGTGCGGGTTCGAGCCTTCTTCGGGCGCCCTTCGGGCGATGCCCTGTCGGCCGCCCACGGTTGGTGGGGGCGGGGC
>NZ_VKHT01000116.1 GCF_014141535.1 Streptomyces alkaliphilus
GGGGCGGGGTCGGCGGATATGCCGGCCCCCGCGAGCGCGGCGAGCAGTCGGTCGGTGTCGGGGAGCAGCTCGACGGGCAGGTCGGTGACCCGCCATATCCGGTCCGGGCGCCCGCCGGCGGCCGGTTCCGGGGAGGCCGGGGCGGTGGTCCCGGGGGCTTCGGCGAACCGGTCGCCGGTGGCCAGGAAGAGGAGGGCGGCGGTGACGGCGGCCCTCGCGGCGTCCTTCCGACGCACCGTCACCCGGGCGTCGGGGCCCAGCGCCAGGCGCCACGGGCCGACGGCCGGGGCGGCGCCGTCGGCGGCGCCCGGCTCGACGGGGGGCGTCGGGGCGACGAGCGTCACATCGGCGTCCAGCGTCGCGGCGTCCCCGCGACCGTCGTCCACGGCGAACAGGAACCGGCCCGACAGCCGGGCCGCCGCCGGGTCCGCGCACAGCGCCCGGTCCACCTCACGGGCCACGGCGTGCACGCCGGAGCGGGCGCCCGCCAGGGGCGTGGCGACGATGTTCCGCGCCCGTTCGTGGGTGTCCGAGGGCAGCAGTCCGGCCGCCCGAAGTCGACTCGCCAACACCGCGCCGCAGTTCGTCGGCAGGGCTCTGAGCTGCATGTTCCCGCGCGAGGTGAGGTCGACCCGGCCGTCGCCGAACTCCTCGGCCAGGTCGGCGAGGACCCGCGCGGCGGACGCGTCGAGCAGGCCGCCGGGCAGCCGCACCCGGGCCAGCGCGCCGTCGTCGGCGGCGTGCAACCGCAGCGCGCCGGGACAGGCGTCGTCACGCCGACGGCCGGACGGTTCCTCCCGGTTCGGCACGGTTGTGGGGCGGGTGGACATGCCGGCGAGCATACCCGGGGCCCCAGCGGGGGCGTACTCCCCACGGGGGCCCGCAGCGCATACGATGACCGGCGGCGGTCCGTCCGGATCGCCGACGCCCGCGACGGCGTTTCGGGGAGGAAGCCGGTGAGAGTCCGGCGCGGTCCCGCCACTGTGAATCCGGCCACACCGGCCGGGTGAGTCAGGAACTCCCGCCGTCGCCACCGCCCGGGGCGAGGACCCCGGAGGAAGGCCGGCCGCGGCATGCTCCTGCTCCTGTCCACGTCGGACACCGACCTGCTCAGCGCCCGCGCGGCGGAGGGCCCGGTGCCCTACCGGTTCGCCAACCCCTCCCGGCTCCCCCTCGAGGACCTGGACGCGCTGCTGGAGGGCACCGACCTGGTGGTGGTCCGGCTCCTCGGCGGACTGCGCGCCTGGCAGGAGGGCGTCGACCGGCTCCTCGCCGGCCCCCGCCCCGTCGTCGTCCTCACCGGCGAACAGGCCCCTGACGCCCAGCTGATGGCCGCCTCCACCGTGCCGGTGGGCATCGCCGCCGAGGCGCACGCCTACCTCGCGCACGGCGGGCCCACCAACCTGGAGCACCTGGCCCGCTTCCTCTCCGACACCGTGCTGCTCACCGGCCACGGCTTCGACCCGCCCGCCGCCGCCCCCGCGTGGGGCGAGTTGGAGCGCGCCCCGCGCGCCGACGCCCCCTACCTGCCGGACGACGCCCCGACCATCGCGGTGCTCTACTACCGGGCCCACCAGATGAGCGGCAACACCGCCTTCGTGGAGGCGCTGTGCCGGGCGGTCGAGGACGCCGGCGGCCGGCCGCTGCCGCGCTGGGTCGCCTCGCTGCGCGCCCCCGAGGACGAGCTGATCGCCGAGCTGCGCACCGCCGACGTCGTGGTGACCACCGTCCTCGCCGCCGGCGGCACCACTCCCGCCGACGCCTCCGCGGGCGGGGACGACGAGTCCTGGGACGCGGGCGCGCTCGCCGACCTCGACGTGCCGATCCTCCAGGCGCTGTGCCTGACCGGCTCGCGCGCCGACTGGGAGGCCAACGACGAGGGACTGTCCCCGCTGGACGCCGCCACCCAGGTCGCCGTGCCCGAGTTCGACGGCCGGTTGATCACCGTTCCCTTCTCCTTCAAGGAGGTGGACGCCGAGGGTCTGCCGTCCTACGTGCCCGATCCCGAGCGGGCCGCCCGGGTCGCCGGCATCGCCGTGCGCCACGCCCGCCTGCGGCGCATCCCGGCGCCGGACAAGCGCTTGGCGCTGGTGCTGTCCGCGTACCCGACGAAGCACTCGCGGATCGGCAACGCGGTCGGTCTGGACACCCCGGCCAGCGCGATCGCCCTGTTGCGGCGGCTGCGTGCCGAGGGCTACGACATCGGGCCCGACCCCGACGCCCCGGGGGCCGACGCCGCGACGGGCACCGAGGAGGGGCCGCTGCCGGGCCTGGCCTCCGGTGACGGCGATGACCTGATCCGCGCCCTGATCGACGCCGGCGGCCACGACCGGGAGTGGCTCACCGAGGAGCAGCTGGCCCGCAACCCGGTGCGCGTCCCGGCCGCCGACTACCGTCGCTGGTACGAGGGTCTGCCCGCCGAGCTGCGGGAGTCGGTCGAGGAGCACTGGGGCCCGCCGCCGGGCGAGATGTTCGTCGACCGCAGCCGCGACCCCGGGGGCGAGATCGTGCTCGCCGCCCTGCGCCGGGGCAACCTCATCGTGCTCATCCAGCCCCCGCGCGGCTTCGGCGAGAACCCCATCGCGATCTACCACGACCCGGACCTGCCGCCCTCGCACCACTACCTGGCCGCCTACCGCTGGCTGGCCGCCTCCCGCGCGGAGGGCGGCTTCGGCGCCGACGCGATGATCCACCTCGGCAAGCACGGCAACCTGGAGTGGTTGCCCGGCAAGAACGCCGGGCTGTCCGCCGCCTGCGCCCCCGACGCCGCGCTCGGCGACCTGCCGCTGGTCTACCCGTTCCTGGTCAACGACCCGGGCGAGGGCACCCAGGCCAAGCGCCGGGTGCACGCCACCCTCATCGACCATCTCGTGCCGCCGATGGCCCGCGCCGAGTCCTACGGCGACATCGCCCGCCTGGAGCAACTCCTCGACGAGTACGCGCAGATCTCCGTCATGGACCCGGCCAAGCTGCCGGCCATCCGGGGCCAGATCTGGACGCTGATCCGCGCCGCCCGCCTGGACCACGACCTCGGCCTGGAGGAGCGCCCCGACGACGACGGCTTCGACGACTTCCTGCTGCACGTCGACGGCTGGCTGTGCGAGGTGAAGGACGCCCAGATCCGCGACGGCCTGCACGTGCTGGGCAACGCGCCCACCGGCGAGGAGCGGGTCAACCTGGTGCTGGCGATCCTGCGCGCCCGACAGATCTGGGGCGGCACCACCGCCCTGCCGGGGCTGCGCGAGGCGCTGGGCCTGGACGAGTCCGCGCCCGGGCGGGCGGAGGCCGACCGGGTGGAGGAGCTGGCCCGGGCGCTGGTGCGGGGCATGGAGGACGCCGGGTGGGAGGCGTCGGCGGTGCCCGGCGTCATCGACGCCGTGCTGCCGGACGGGGGTGCCGGCACGGACGCGGATGCCGCCGGGGCGCCGGCGGTGAACCGCGACGCCCTGGTCGGCGTGCTGGAGTTCGCCGTCCGCGAGGTGGTGCCCCGACTGGCGGGCACCGTGGACGAGTTGGAGCACACCGTGCGCGCCCTGGCCGGGCGGTTCGTGCCCGCCGGACCCTCCGGGTCCCCGCTGCGCGGCCTGGTCAACGTGCTGCCCACCGGCCGCAACTTCTACTCCGTGGACCCCAAGGCCGTGCCCAGCCGGCTCGCCTGGGAGACCGGCCGCGCCCTGGCCGACTCCCTGCTGGAGCGCTACCGCTCCCACCACGGGAAGTGGCCCTCCTCGGTCGGCCTGTCGCTGTGGGGCACCAGCGCGATGCGCACCGCCGGCGACGACATCGCCGAGGCACTGGCGCTGCTCGGCGTCCGCCCGGTGTGGGACGACGCCTCACGCCGGGTCACCGGCCTGGAGCCGATCCCGCTTCAGGAGCTGGGCCGCCCGCGCATCGACGTGACGCTGCGCATCAGCGGCTTCTTCCGCGACGCCTTCCCCCACGTGGTCGGGTTGCTGGACGACGCGGTGCGGCTGGTCGCCGGCCTGGACGAGCCCGACGAGGACAACCACGTGCGCGCCCACACCCGCGCCGACCTCGCCGAGCACGGCGACGAGCGCCGCGCCACCGTCCGCATCTTCGGCTCCCGCCCCGGCACCTACGGCGCCGGCCTGCTCCAGCTCATCGACAGCCGGGACTGGCGCACCGACGCCGACCTCGCCGAGGTCTACACGGTGTGGGGCGGCTACGCCTACGGGCGCGGCCTGGACGGCCGCTCGGCCCGCGAGGAGATGGAGACGGCGTACAGGCGGATCGCGGTCGCGGCCAAGAACACCGACACCCGCGAACACGACATCGCCGACTCCGACGACTACTTCCAGTACCACGGCGGCATGGTCGCGACCGTCCGCGCGCTGCGCGGCGGCGAGGCCCCCGAGGCGTACATCGGCGACAGCACCCGCCCGGAGACGGTCCGCACCCGCACCCTGGTCGAGGAGACCTCGCGGGTGTTCCGGGCCCGGGTGGTCAACCCGCGCTGGATCGAGGCGATGCGCCGCCACGGCTACAAGGGCGCCTTCGAGTTGGCCGCGACCGTGGACTACCTCTTCGGCTACGACGCGACGACGGGCGTGGTCGCCGACTGGATGTACGACAAGCTGACGCAGACGTACGTGTTGGACCCGGAGAATCAGAAGTTCCTGCGGGAGAACAACCCGTGGGCCCTGCACGGCATGGCCGAGCGGCTGCTGGAGGCGGAGAGCCGGGGGATGTGGGCCGAGCCCGACCCGGCCGTCCTGGAGGAGCTGCGCCGGGTGTTCCTGGAGACCGAGGGCGAGCTGGAGTCCGACGACGAGTGAGCCCCGACCGATGAGTCGCTGAGTTCGACACGATGGGTGAAGCTCTCGTGCGTCCGGAGAGATGTTTAGCATAGTCGTGTGCCCGCACCATAGCCGTGTTCCCGCATACGCGGGAATGTTCCACGTCTGGCTAAGTGGGCGATTTGAGTTGGGATGTGGGCCCCGCACAGGCGGGGTTGCAAGGCAAGGGGTGGGAGGTGGATGCCTCCCACCCCTTCGCTTGGTTACTGCACCTGCGACCTAGGTCGTGTCTCTCCACTCTCGGGCATGGAGGCATGAAGGGCTTCGCCGTGCTCGTAGACTTATGACGTGGCATTCATGAGCACCCCGCACTGCTGCTTCCTGTGATCGGAAGGCGCTGAGGGCGATGCCGGACGGCGTCGCCCTCCTTGGTGTGCCTGCGGCGTGAACCACGTCCCGATGCTGTCCGTTTCTTCCCGGGGCAGTGACGTTTCGAGCGCGCGTGCAGGCACGGTCTCTTCCCTTCGCCCCTTGCCTGGAGTGCCTCGTGTCCGTGTTGCTTCCCCCTGCCCTTGATCTGTCTCTTGACCTGCTGCGCTGCCCGACGTGCCGTACGCGCCGCCTGCACCCCGACGACGGTGCACTGCGTTGCGCGGTGGGCCATACCTTCGATATTGCCCGCCATGGCTATGCCGGCCTGCTGACGGGCACCCGCGCCACCAGTGGCGACGACGCAGCCATGGCCCGGGCCCGGGACCGGTTCCTGTCCACCGGCTCCTACGCGCCCATCCGCGAAGTCGGGGCCCGTCTGGCGGCCGACGCCGCGCCGGAGCAGGCCACGGTGGTGGACGTGGGGTGTGGCACGGGCTACTACCTGGCCGGCGTACTCGACCAACTGACCGACGCCCGTGGTCTGGGGCTCGACACATCGGTGCGCGCGCTGCGCTCGGCAGCCCGTGCCCACGACCGCGCCGCCGCGGTGGCCTGGGACGTCTTCCGTCCCTTCCCGCTGGCCGACGGGACAGCCGACATCGTGCTGGACGTGTTCGCCCCACGCAACCCGACCGAGTTCCACCGCGTACTGCGCCCGACCGGTCGGCTGATCGTGGTCCGGCCCACCGGGCGGCACCTGGCCGAGCTGCGCGGCCAGGTGCCCGGGATGGTCACGATCGACCCGGCCAAGGAACAGCGCCTGCACCGGGCGCTCAACCCTTTCTTCGAGGCCGCCGTTACTGAACGGGTGGAGTACTCCGCACCCCTGACCAGGCTGGATGCCCTGGACTTGGTAGCGATGACGCCGAGCGCACGCCACGTGAGCCGTGCAGACCTGAACGACGGCGGCCTCCTGCCCGATCAGGTCACCGTCTCCGTGCTGGCCACCGCCTACCGGCCTCGGTGACCACGAGCGGGCGCACGCACCTGCTGACCGACGAGCAATGGGCACGCCTGGCGCCCTGCCTTCCCCACAGCACGGGGAAGGCAGGGCGCCCGTTCGCCGACCACCGTCGCGTCATCGAAGGAATCATCTACCGATACCGCACCGGCATTCCCTGGAGAGATCTGCCCCGCGAAGCATTCGGTCCCCGGCAGACAGTATGGAAGCGCCATCGCAGGTGGGCGGCCGACGGCACCCGGGACACGGTTCCGGCCCAGCTGACCGCCCGGGCGGACTCGGCCAACGGGATCGACTGGACGGTCTCGGTCGACTCGACGATCAACCGCGCCCACCAGCACGCCACGAACACGGCCCGGCCAGAGAAGGACACCGGCGCCGCCACTCGCCGCAGCAAGAGCGAAGCTCCTACCACCACGGGCGAGCCGGCCGGACACGCTATAGGCCGATCCCGCGGCGGCCTGACGACCAAGATTCATCACGCCGTGGACGGCCACGGCCGCCCACTGGCCGTCGTAGTCACCCCCGGCCAGATCCACGACGCGCAGGTCCTCCCTCTCCTGCTGGGCAACATCCGAGTCCCGCGACTTGGCCCTGGCAGGCCGCGCACCGCACCGGACGCGCTGCTCGCAGACAAGGCGTATTCCTCCAAGCAGGTCCGCGAAGACCTCGCGGTCCGTGGCATCCGCACGGTGATTCCCGAGCGTGCCGATCAGCAGGCCAACCGCAAGAGGAAGGGCCGCAGCGGTGGGCGGCCCCGGACTCTGGACACCGAGACCTACAAGCGCAGGAACGTCGTGGAACGATAGTTCAGCCTGCTCAAGCAGTGGCGGGGCCTGGCCACCCGTTACGACAAACTCGCGATCGTCTACCGCTCTGCAGCCGTGCTGGCGGCGGTCATCGCCTGGTTACGGAGTTGAGGGACACGACCTAGCTGGACATGAATCGTCTAGCTGGATAGGCATGCTGCAAGTCAATCGTCTCGCTAACTGGTTTATTTGACGTCCTGTCAGAGACGGAGTAGCGTCGGCGACCGTCGGTGCGGCGAAGGCGCCGTCGCGAGGAGGGGGCAGCATGTCGGCGAACGGTTACCTGGAGACACTGGTCAACGGCGAGGCGATGAGGGGTGTTCTGCACATCGCTGTGGGAAGTTACGGCCTTGTGGTGCTCCTGACGGTCGTGGTGGTACTGAGCGCCACGGAAGAGGAGAGGAGGGAAGCGGCGTTCAGGGTTCTCTCCCTGTTGCTTCCCTGGGGATTTTTGCGACGGCGGTGAGTCGGGGTCAGCGGGTGCGGGGGCCGTGGGCGCAATCGGTCAGGCGCAGGAGGTCGGTGCGCTGCTCGGAGGCCACCCGCTCGCGCTGGATGCCCCGCTCGATCGGCCGCAGGGCGCGTCGGCGGGAGCCGCGGGTCAGCAGGTCCTCCGACAGCCCCGTGCGGCGCGCGCAGGCCCGCAGTCGGGCCCGGTGGCGACCGCGCAGCACCAGGTAGAAGAGGAGTGCCGTGAGGAACACCGTCCCGGCGTGCAGGAGGTTCGCGGCCGGCGGTGCCGGGTCGGCCGGCAAGGGGGCGTCGAAGAAGGCGTGCAGTGCCATGGCGAGGAGCAGGCACAGCACGGCGCCCGGCAGGCGGCGGAGGAGCGGGGTGCCCGTGCGGGCGGCCAACAGGCCGACCCCGGTGCCGGCGACGGCGGTCATCGCCCAGTGCGAGCCGAAGCCGGTGCCCCCGACCCGCACCACCACGGTGTCCACCACGGGAACGAACTGCGCGGTGCCGCCGGCGGTGATCACGGAGTTCACCGCGTGGATCCAGTTCTCGGTCATCTGGAAGCCGAGGCCGACCAGGCCGCCCATGACGAACCCGTCGATCGGCCCGCGCACGTGCCGGGGGCCCGCCAGGGCGACCAGCGCCACCCCTGCGACCTTGAGCAGCTCCTCGTTGAGCGGAGCGGTCAGTGCCGGGCCCCACCGGTCGGTGCCCTCCGGGCCGAGGATCGGGGTCCACACCCCGATCAGGCCGGTGTCGGCGAGGACGGCGCAGCCGGCGGCGGCCGTCGCGCCCCAGGCCGTCGCCGCCAGGGACGGGGCGAGGGCGGGGGCGACGACGGGGGTGATCCGCCGCAGCACGGCGAACCCGAGGAGCAGGGCGGGAGCCAGCAGCAGCGTGGCGGGTTCGGCGGCCCGCGGGAAGACCCGGACCACCGGCAGAAGGGCGTACACGAGGATCGCGAGGCCGACGAGACAGCCGAGAAGCAGGCCCGCGCGGGCGAGCCGGTTGCCGGCCGGGGGCTGGGG
>NZ_VKHT01001160.1 GCF_014141535.1 Streptomyces alkaliphilus
GAGAGGTGTATAAAGGAAAGGAGCCCGGGAGGGGATGTGTGTGTCGGGGGTCACGCCTTCCTCCCCACCGATTGTTCGGTTGGGACGGCATTTCGGCTACATCCGGGAAGAGCCTGTGGACAACCGGTGTGTGAATCGGAGCCGGGAGAGCAGAATGTCCAGGACGGGGAGGGAGCGGGGCATGCCGGAGGAACAGATGGCCGCGACGCCGCCGGGGACGGGTGAGCGGCGGCCGCGCCCGGCGGCCCGGCCGCTGGACACGGTGGACGAGGCGATCGTGCGTCTGCTGCGCCACGACGGGCGGGCCTCGGTGCGGTCCGTGGCCGAGCGGGTGCACATCTCCCGGGCCAACGCCTACGCGCGGATCAACCGGCTGGTGGAGGACGGCGTGATCCGCGGCTTCACCGCGCGCGTCGACCACGAACGGGCCGGCCGGGGGGCCTCGGCGTACGTCACGCTCAAGATCGTCCAGGACAGCTGGCGCTCGGTGAAGGAGGAGTTGGAGAGGCTCCCCGGCGCCGCGCACATCGCGCTGGTCAGCGGGGACTTCGACGTGTTGCTGCTGGTGCACACCGCGGACAACCGGGAACTGCGGGATCTGGTGCTCACCCGCATCCAGGCGATCCCCGGGGTGATCGGCACCCACACCCTGTTGGTGTTCGAGGAGACCGACCTGTTGCCCGAGCCCCCCTGAGCCGGGGTACCCCGCCCGACCGGCGGTCGCCCGGGCGCGCGGGGACGCGGGGACGCGGGGACGCGGGGACGCGGGGTGCTACCGGCCGCCGGCGCGGAGTCCGGCGAAGGCGGTCAGCGTGACGGCGCGGGCGATCGCCTCGGCGCCGGCGGGGTCGTCGGCGGCGCCCTCGTCCCCCATCCGGGGGCGGTACCACTCGGCGACGGAGTTGACCATGCCGAACACCAGGCGGGTCGCCAGGCGGGGGTCCACGTCCGAGCGCAGATCACCGTCGGCCACGGCCCGCCGCAGCAGTTCGGTGACCCGCTGGTCGAACTCCCGGCGCCGTTCCAGCGCACGCACCTCCGTGTCGGTGTTGCCGCGCACCCGCAGCAGCAGGGTGACGTAGGGCAGGCGTTCCACCAGCACCTCGACGGTGCGACGCACCACGTACTCGAGCCGGTCGACCGCGCGTCCGCGCAGGGCGTCCGGTTCCTCCAGGACGGCGAACAGGCCCTCCAGTGCGTGGTCCACCGCCCGTCGCAGCAGTTCCTCCTTGCCGCGCACGTGGTGGTAGATGGAGGACTTGGTTATCCCGGCGGCGCGGGAGAGGTGCTCCATGGAGGTGCCGTCGTAGCCGCGCTCGTTGAAGACCTCGACCGCGATCCGCAGGAGGGTCTGCGGGGTGTGGGTCTCCCGGGTCGGCGCGGCGCCGGCGGGCACGACCGGTCCCCCCGGGGCCGTGCCGTTCGGGGC
>NZ_VKHT01001161.1 GCF_014141535.1 Streptomyces alkaliphilus
GGGCGGGGCAGCCCGGTGACGCGGGGGCGGTCCCGGCGGTCGGGCCGGCCACCGCCGGCGCCCGGCCGTCGACCGCGAGCGCCCCGCCCGACGCCACCGCCGTTCCGCTGCCGCTCTCCGTCGCGGTGGGCCTGGCCGCCGGCATCGCGTTGGTCCTCTCCGGCTGGCCGCAGCTCATCCTTCGCCTGGCCTCCGGCACCTTCCTCTGAGGTCCCGGCGGGCCCGGTGCCGGGCCCGGGCGTCCTCGGCCCGACCGGCGCCGGTTCCGGGACGCGTCCCGCCCGGGCGTGCCGGGCCGCGTCGGGCCGTGGTCGCGCAGCCGCGTGTGGGGTTCCGGTGACCCGGGGGGTGTGGCGTCGGCCGAACGCCGCCCCCGACCACGCGGGCGTCGGGCGTCGAGGGGTCGGCCCCCGACGGGGACGTGACACGCGTCGCGCCCCGTGACCGGCCGGGAACCGCTGGTCGGCCTGTCGCGTTGTGAACTTCGGGAACGTCCGTCAACGCCGGACCAATCCCCACGACCCGGACCGAAGGAGTCCCCCGAACGGCACCATCCCGGAGGGAACACCGTGCACCGCCGGCACAACGGACTGAAGACGGCCGCCCTGCTCGGCGGCATGTCGGCGCTGATCCTGCTGATCGGCGCCTTCTTCGGTCGCACCGGGCTGATCATCGCCCTGGTGGTCGCCCTGGCCACCAACGGATACGCCTACTGGAACAGCGACAAGCTCGCCCTGCGCTCCATGCGGGCCCGACCGGTGAGCGAGTTCGAGGCACCCGAGCTGTACCGCATGGTCCGCGAGCTGGCGGGCCGAGCCCGGCAGCCCATGCCCCGGCTGTACATCTCCCCGACCGACGCCCCCAACGCCTTCGCCACCGGCCGCAACCCGCGCAACGCCGCCGTCTGCTGCACCGACGGCATCCTGCGGCTCCTGAACGAACGGGAGCTGCGCGGGGTGATCGGCCACGAACTGAGCCACGTCTACAACCGCGACATCCTCATATCCTCCGTGGCCGGCGCGATGGCCTCGGTGATCATGTTCCTGGTGCAGTTCGCCTGGCTGCTGCCGGGCCGCTCCGGCCGGGGCCCCGGCATCCTCGGAATGCTGCTGATCGGTCTCCTCGGGCCGTTCGCCGCGACCCTGATCCGGCTGGCGGTCAGCCGCTCGCGGGAGTACGAGGCGGACGCCTCGGGGGCCGAGCTGACCGGTGACCCGGAGGCACTGGCGAGCGCCCTGCGCAAGCTGGAGGCCGGTACGCAGGCGCTGCCCCTGCCACCCGAGCCGAAGCTCGAGGCGACGAGCCACATGATGATCGCCAACCCCTTCCGGCGCGGCGACGGCATGTCGAAGCTCTTCGCCACCCACCCGCCGATGGCCGAGCGGATCGCCCGCCTGGAGCGGATGGCGGGCGGCTGGGGTGG
>NZ_VKHT01001162.1 GCF_014141535.1 Streptomyces alkaliphilus
GGCGGGGGCCGACTCGATGTCGGCCGGCGCGGGGCGGGCGGTCCGGCGGCCATCGCCGTGGCCAGGACGTCGATCCGCCCGCGTTCGAGGACGACGAGCTCCGCCGACTCGTCCGGACGGCGCAGTCGGGCGGCGGCGGACATCCCGCCCGCGACCCCTCCGACGACGATGACCTTCACGGTGGGCTCCCCGCGCCGAGGGTTTTATACCCCTTGGGGTATTGGTTGACGGCTCCGAGCGTACCCGGGGCGGGTGGCGCCCACAGGTGCGCACCGCACCCGCCCCGGGGCCGGATCGGCCCTACGCCGTGACCACCGAGGACCACCCGCCCGTCGGAGCCTGCCCGACGCCCAACCCGCGCAGGTTCTCCAACACCACCGGATCCTGCGCGTCCAGCCAGTCGCACAACTGTCGGAAGGAGACGAACCGCACGTCGTCCTCCCCGCCCGACCGCTCCGCCATCTCCACCAGCGCCTCCTCCACCGCGTCCATGTAGATGCCGCCGTTCCACTGCTGGAAGTGGTTGCCGATGAACAGCGGCGCGCGATTGCCCCCGTGCACCCGCTCGAAGCCCGCGACGAACGCCCCCCGTGCCTCGTCCCGCCACACCCCGTGCAGCGCCGGGTCCCCCTGCGTGCCCCCCGACTGATTGACCATGATGTTGTAGTCCATCGACAACACCTCGAAGGACCGCCCCGGGAACGGCACCAGTTGCAGGGGGAGGTCCCAGATCCCCCCGCGCCGGGTCGGCCACACCTGGTGCCGACCCGGCGAACTCGCGTCGTACCGCCACCCCAGCTCCGCCGCCGTCGGCAACAGGTTGTCCTGACCCAACAGGCACGGCGTCCGACCACCCACCAACTCCCGCCGGTAGTCGAACGGCAGCGGCTCCAGGTCCTCGAACCCCGTGTTCGTGCGCCACTCGGTGACGAAGCCGATCGCCTGTTCGATCTCCTCGCGCCACTCCTCCGGCGTCCAGTGCTCCACCGAGCCGGCGCCGGCGCAGAAGTGGCCGTTGAAGTGGGTGCCGATCTCGTGACCGTCCAGCCAGGCCGTCCGCAGCCGGCGGATGGTCTCCCGGATCGCCCCGTCGGACAGGTAGCCGATGTCCGAGGCGCCCGGCGCGTTCCGCGGGGGCAGGTACCGCTCCTTCCGCGCCTCCGGCAGCAGGTACAGGCCGGAGAGGAAGAACGTCATCGCCCCGCCGATCCCCTCCGCCACCCCCAGGAACCGGTCGAACAAGCCGTCGTCCAACGAGGCGGCCCCGTCCCACGACACCACCACGAACTGCGGGGGCCGCTCGCCCGCATCCAGTCGCCGCGCCTCCGGCTGCCGGGGCTGCGGCCCGGTGTCGGCCGTCGACCCGTCCCCGATGAGACGCGGGTTCTCCGGGCTCGGCCCCGCGTCCACGGCCTCGCCG
>NZ_VKHT01001163.1 GCF_014141535.1 Streptomyces alkaliphilus
CCGCCGGCCGGGACGTGACCGCCGACGCCCCATCGGAGCGTGCCGCATGACCACCCGCACCGCCTCCGCCGCCGCGCCCGCCCCCACGGGGCCGCGCCCCGTCACCATGGCCGCAGCCCTCAACCGCGCGCTGCGCGACGCCCTCGCCGAGGACCCCGACGTCATCGTCATGGGCGAGGACGTCGGTACCCTGGGCGGCGTCTTCCGCATCACCGACGGTCTCGCCGCCGAGTTCGGGGAGGACCGCTGCTCCGACACCCCCCTCGCCGAGGCGGGCATCCTCGGCACCGCCGTCGGCATGGCCATGTACGGGATGCGTCCGGTGGTCGAGATGCAGTTCGACGCCTTCGCGTACCCCGCCTTCGAACAGCTCGTCTCGCACGTGGCCAAGATGCGCAACCGCACCTCCGGCGCCCTCAACCTGCCGCTGACCATCCGCATCCCCTACGGCGGCGGCATCGGCGGGGTCGAGCACCACAGCGACGCCTCCGAGATCTACTGGATGGCCACCCCCGGCCTGCACGTGGTCGCCCCCGCCGGCGTCGCCGACGCGTACGGCCTGCTGCGGCGCGCCATCGCCTCCGACGACCCCGTGGTGTTCCTTGAGCCCAAGCGGCTGTACTGGTCCAAGGACACCCTCGACCTGGACGCCCCGCCCGCCGTGGAGCCCTTCGGCCGCGCCGTGGTGCGTCGCCCCGGCACGTCCCTGACCCTCATCACCCACGGCACCGGCCTGCCGGTCTGTCTGGAGGCCGCCGAGGCCGCCCGCTCCGAGGGGTGGGACGTCGAGGTCGTCGATCTGCGCACCCTGGTGCCCTTCGACGACGAGACGGTGTGCGCCTCCGTGCGTCGCACCGGGCGCGCGGTGATCGTTCACGAGGCGTCCGGCTTCGCCGGCCCCGGCGCGGAGATCGCCGCCCGGATCACCGAGCGCTGCTTCCACCACCTGCACGCCCCCGTGCTGCGGGTCACCGGCTTCGACATCCCCTATCCGCCGCCCATGCAGGAACACCACCACCTGCCCGACACCGAGCGGATCCTGGACGCCATGGCGCGCCTGCAGTGGGAGGCGGAATACCGCGAGACCGGGGACGGCACGCCCGCCGGGCGTCCGACCGACCGACGCAACGGGGGTGACGGCCGTGGCCGAGGTGCGTGAATTCCTGCTGCCCGACCTCGGCGAGGGCCTGCCCGGCGCCGAGATCGTGCGCTGGCTGGTCGAGGTCGGCGACGCGGTCGCCGTCGACCAGCCGGTGGTGGAGGTCGAGACCGCCAAGGCGCAGGTCGAGGTGCCCTGCCCGTGGGCCGGCGTGATCACCGCCCGGCACGGCGCGGAGGGGGAGGAGGTGCCCGTGGGCACCCCGCTGGTGGCCGTGGCGGTGGAAGTCGCTCCCGGTGCTGTCTCTTATACACAACTG
>NZ_VKHT01001164.1 GCF_014141535.1 Streptomyces alkaliphilus
CGCCCCGGGTCCGCCCGGCCCCACTCGGCTCCGTTCGGCCCGGCCCGGCCCTATTTGTCGATGTCGCCCACCACGAAGAAGAACGACCCCAGGATGGCCACCATGTCGGCCACCAGGGTGCCCGGCAGCAGGTGTTCCAGCGCCTGGATGTTGTTGAACGACGCCGAGCGCAACTTGAGCCGGTAGGGCGTCTTCTCACCCTTGGACACCAGGTAGTAGCCGTTCAGACCCAGCGGGTTCTCGGTCCAGGCGTAGGTCTCCCCCTCCGGGGCCTTGAGCACCTTGGGCAGCCGCTGGTTCACCGGCCCCGGCGGCAACCCGGCGAGACGGTCCAGACAGGCGTCGGCCAGCTCCAGCGAGTTGCGGGTCTGTTCCAGCAGCACCTCGAAACGCGCCAGGCAGTCCCCCTCGGTCCGGGTGACCACCCGCAGCGTGTCGGCCAGCTCCCCGTAGGCCAGGTAGGGCTCGTCACGCCGCAGGTCGAGGTCGACACCGCAGGCGCGGGCGATGGGACCGGAGACCCCGTAGGCGTGCACCGCCTCCGGGGAGAGGACGCCGACGCCCCGGGTACGGGCGCGGAAGATCTCGTTGCCGAGCACGAGGTCGTCGAACCGTCCGAGCCGCCCGCGCACCCCCGCGACCGCCGAGCGGGCCCGATCGGTCCACCCGGCCGGCAGGTCCTCCTTCAGCCCGCCGACCCGGTTGAACATGTAGTGGATGCGACCGCCGGAGACCTCCTCCAGTACCGCCTGGAGGTCCTCCCGCTCGGTGAAGGCGTAGAACATGGGCGTGATGCCACCCAGTTCCAGCGGGTAGGAGCCGAGGAACATCAGGTGGTTGAGCGCCCGGTTCAGTTCCGCGAGCAGGGTGCGCAGCCACACCGCCCGTTCCGGGACCTCCATGCCGAGCATCCGCTCGACGGCCATGACCACGCCCAACTCGTTGGAGAAGGCGGAAAGCCAGTCGTGGCGGTTCGCCAGCACGATGATCTGTCGGTAGTCACGGGCCTCGAAGAGTTTCTCCGCCCCGCGGTGCATGTAACCGACGATCGGCTCCGCCCGGGAGATCCGCTCACCGTCCAGCACCAGCCGCAGCCGCAGCACGCCGTGGGTCGAGGGGTGCTGCGGGCCGATGTTCAACACCATGTCCGTGGCCTCGGCCGCGCCCCCGACCCCCACCACCGTGGCGGTCCCGGTCGCACCCGTGCCCCCGCCGGGGGTCGTGGAGTCCTCCATGCGCCCAGTCTGGCAGCTCCCCGGGGTGACCGATACGCGCCGGCGGGGGGCGCGCGCCTAAGCTTCTGCGGTATGAACACGACGGCAGGGCAGCCGGGAAGCGGGAGCGACCCGGAGGACCGACACGGCACCGACGGTGGGCGCGGACGTCGTGAGCCCGGGGGCCGGGACGAGGTG
>NZ_VKHT01001165.1 GCF_014141535.1 Streptomyces alkaliphilus
GGGCACCGTGCCGCCGGGGGCGGCACCGGTGGTGGGGGCCGGCATGGCGTTCTCCATCGTTGGTTCCGGTGGTTCCGGTGGTTCCGGTGGTTCCGGTGGTTCCGGTGGTTCCGGTGGTTCCGGTGGTTCTCGGCGGGTCCGGACGGTTCCGGTCCCGCCCGGACGGTTCCGGTCCCGCCGGGGGACGGGTTGGTGCCGCCGGCCCCGGGCGGGTCGCGCCGGGGGCCGGCGGGGCTCAGCGGCGGTAGGGGTCGGCGGCGTCGCGCAGACCGTCACCGACGAAGTTGAGGGCCAGCACGATGACCACCACCAACAGGCCGGGCAGCAACAGCCAGGGCGCCTGGTCGATGACCCGTACCGAGGTGGCGTCGTTGAGCAGCACGCCCAGGCTCACGACCGGTGGTCGCATCCCCAGTCCGAGCCAGCTCAGTGCCGTCTCGGCGAGGATCACGCCGGGGATGGAGAGCGTGAGCGCGGCGATCAGATGGCTGGTGAAGGAGGGGAGCATGTGGCGGAAGACGATGCGTTTGCCGGTGGCCCCGTCGAGGCGGGCGGCGGTGACGAAGTCCTCGTGGCGCAGCATCAGGAAACGTCCGCGCACCTCACGGGCGAGGGTGGTCCAGGCGAGCAGCGAGAGGATGACGCTGATCAGGAAATATCGACGGACGGGTCCGATGTCCACGGGGATGGCCGCGGTCATGCCCAGCCACAGCGGGAGGGTGGGGACCGCCATCACGAACTCGATGAGCCGTTGGATCAGGGTGTCCACCCTGCCGCTGAGATAGCCGGAGATGCCGCCGAGCGCGACTCCCAGGACGAAGGCGAGGGCGACGCCGACCAGCCCGACGGAGAGTGAGATCCGGGTGGCGTGGATGAGGCGGGAGAGTTGGTCCCGGCCGACGCGGTCGGAGCCGAGCAGGTACATCGGATCGTCGGGGTTCACCGGTCCGATGAGGTGACGATCGGCCGGAATGACGCCCAGCAGGCGGTAGGGCTCGCCCTTGGCCAGGAGCCGGACCGGAATCCGTTCGGACTCGTCGATCGAGTAGTGGATCCGCAGGTTCTCGTCCTGCTCGAAGGAGTAGCCGTGGACGTAGAGGCCCTCGGAGAGGCTGACCCGCAGGGTCTGCGGGGGCGCGTAGGTGTAGTCGGCGTTGAGCCGGCCGGTACCGAAGGGCGCCAGGAACTCGGCGAAGAGCACGACGAGGAGCAGGAAGAGGGTGATCACCGCGCCGGCCACGGCGGGCTTGTGCCGACGGAAGGTGCGCCACGCGGGTCGGGGGCGTCCCACCCGGCGCGGGGGGTCGGACGGCGGGGTGCCGGAGGCCGCGTCGCCCGCTGCCGGATCACCGATCGGTCCCCCCAAAGGGCCGGCCGCCGGGGCGCCCGGGACGGTGGAGGGGGTACCGG
>NZ_VKHT01001166.1 GCF_014141535.1 Streptomyces alkaliphilus
CTCCCGGGGGCCCGGGGCGGGCGTCGGGTCCAGGGTCGGATCGGCGGCGAGGATCCGCTGGTGCAACTCCCGCAGTTCCGCCCTGGGCTCCACCCCCAGCTCCTCGTCCAACACCCGGCGGGTGTCGGTGTAGACGGCCAGCGCCTCCCCCTGGCGCCCGCACCGGTACAGCGCGAGCATCAGCAGTTCGCGCAGCGTCTCGCGCATCGGGTGGCTGCTGGTCAGGGCGGTCAGGTCGGAAACCGACTCGGCGTGCAGCCCGCACTCCAGCGCAGCGCACAGGCGCAGTTCGCGCAGGACCAGTCGGCGCTCCGCCAGCCGGTTGCGGTGCGCCTCGGCCGCCGGACCGGGCACCCCGGCCAGGGCCTCCCCGTCCCACAGCTCCAACGCCCGGCCGTACAGGCGGTGGGCCAGGGCCGCGTCCCCCTCCAGCGAGGCCCGTTCGGCGCGCACGCACAGGTCGTCCAGCGCCGACAGGTCCACCCGGTCACCGGGACCGGGACGCAGGGCGTACCCGCCGGCCTCGCTGACCAGCACCTCCGAGCGCGGGGCCAGCAGTCGGCGCAGCCGAGAGGCGTAGGTGCGCAGCGCCGCCACCGCGCGCAGCGGCGGGTCCTCGTCCCACAACGAGTCCACCAGTTCGGAGACCCCCACGGGGTGCCCCTCGTGGAGCAGCAGCGTGGCGAGCAGAGCCCGCTGCTGGGGCGGGCCGGCGGGCTGCTCCACCCCGTCGCGCAGCACCCGCACCGGGCCGAGCAGGAGGAACTCCAGGGCGGCCCGGGCCGCCGGGGATTCCCCGGGCACGGTCGCGTCACCGGCCCGACGGGGGTGTCCGACCCGCTCCACGCCCGTCTCCCCCCGTGGTCCGGTCGCCGGTCGGCACTCCGCCCCGGTTCCGCCGTTCCCCGTCCCGATACCCGGGATCACCGTCGTGTCCGCCGTGTTCACCCTGTGCGCCGCACCCACCGCCCGTGCCACCGCCCTCCGTCCCGGTGACGGCGCTCAGCCGTTCCCGGGCCCGTGTCGATTCCGTTCGCGCGTATCCGGTGTCCCGCCGGGATCCCGTGCCGCGACGGGCCGTGCGACGCGCGTGGTCGCGCGGTCGTCCCGCGCACCGCACAGTCTGCCCGCTGAGGGCGGAGAACGTCAGGTCGTGTCCGTGCCAACTCCGGTGGGAGTCATTCCGGTTGTCGAAAGGATGCCGAAACATCGACGGCCCCGGGGACCCCGGGCCGCCCGGGGCTCCCGGGGCCCGAGGGGTGAACGAAATCGGGGGAGGTCCCGGGCGTCCGCCCCGGTGGGACGGATACCCCGGTCGCGGCGGCCGACGAGCCGGGCCGGGGTGTCCACCGGGAAGGGGCCGGCGCCCGTCCGGGCGGTCGGGGTCGGCCGGCCCGTCCGTCGGCACC
>NZ_VKHT01001167.1 GCF_014141535.1 Streptomyces alkaliphilus
GAGTACGGGGGACGGAGCCGCGCCGGGACGGCCGGCCCGTGGTGGGCAGGGCCACCGGCACCAAGGCCGTCGCCAACCCGGCGGAACACGGCCGGAGAGCGCGCCGGACCCCGAGCCGTGTCGGGAGACACCCGTCGGGGTGCGGGCCGTCCGAGCGGTCCACCGGACCCCGGCTTCCGCGCGGGGCTCGTTCCGCGGGTCCGACGGCGGTACCGGGACGGTCGCCGGTGGCATCGGCAAGCCCACCGACATGGCCCCGATTTCGCGACCTCACGGGATATGGACTCCAACTCCCGATCGTCGGCAACGACATCCGTTTCCGCCGGATTCCGCCGAATCCGCCCCGTTCGGCCGGAGGAATCCACCCGACCCCCATACCCGGGAAGCCGGGTTTCCCCCGATCCGTGGAAAGCCCTGGCCCGGGGCATCGGTCATATCGGTGAACTGCGGATGACGGACACGTGTTTGCCGCATTCGAAGTATGGACGAGGGGTATGGATCTCGCACTTCGCGTTTCGGGATCGCCCGTTCGTCGGGGCCCCGGTTCCCGGGGCGTGAATCGGCAGCGGTGCGCGACGGAGGGAGCGACAGTGCTGTTTCGGGTACTCGGACGGGCCGGAGTCGGAACCGGTACGACGGAGCACGAGGTGCGGGGGCCGGTGGCGCGGGGGTTGTTGACGCTGCTGGTGTTGGAGGAGGGCCGCCCGGTCACCCCGGGCCGTCTGGTCTCCTCGCTGTGGGACGACCCACCCGAGGCGGCGCGGCGCAACGTCGCCTCGCACGTCACGGAGCTGAGGCGACAGCTGGCGGCCTGTCTGCCGGAGGCGGCCGAACGCCTGTTGACCGTCTCGGGGCCGGAGGGCACGGCCTACCGCCTCGCCGCCGAACCGGCCGAACTGGACGCCGCGTCGCTCCGTGACCTGATCGAGCGGGGCACGGCCGCCCTGCGGGCGGGGTCCGCCGAGGAGGCCGTCGAACCGCTCGAGCGGGCCGTGGCCCTGTGGGGCGGACCGATCGGCCGCGACTGCGCGGCCTCCACCGAACTGCGGGAGCGGTTCGTGGTCTTCGACGACCTCTACGCGACCGCGCGCGAACGGCTGGTGGAGGCCCGACTGGCGCTGGGCGGCAACACCGAGCTGGTGCCCGAGATCCACGCCATCCTCGCCCGCGATCCGCTGCGCGAGTCGGCCTGGGGGCTGCTGGTCCGCGCCCTGCGCGGGCGGGGCGACGCGGCCGGGACGTTCGCCGCGCACACGCGTCCCATTCCCGCCCCCGCCGGCCCGGGCGGGGCCGCCGGGAGCGGCTCCCCGCAGGGCGGAAGCGTCTTCATCCCCCGGGCGCGGCTCTCCCCGGAGGGCCCGACCCACCGCATCCCCCAGCCCCGAAAGCGCTGAACCGGACGGGTCC
>NZ_VKHT01001168.1 GCF_014141535.1 Streptomyces alkaliphilus
CCCCCACCGTCATCCCCCGTCTCCCCCGGCTCTCCGGACCCGCTCGGCATCGTCCACCGCGCCGCCCTCGTCATCGAGGACGGCCGTGTCGCATGGACCGGTACCGAAAGTGAAGCACCCGCCACCGACAGTCGCCTCGATCTCGCGGGGCGGGCGGTGCTCCCCGGCTTCGTGGACTCCCACACCCACCTGCTCTTCGCCGGGGACCGCACCGAGGAGTTCCGGGCCCGCATGGCCGGCCGCCCCTACGCGGCCGGCGGCATCCGCACCACCGTCGCCGCCACCCGGGCCGCCGGCGCCGACGAACTCGCCGCCAATCTCGACCGTCACCTGGCGGAGCTGCTGCGCCAGGGCACCACCACCGTCGAGACCAAGTCCGGCTACGGACTGACCGTGGAGGACGAGGCCCGCGCCCTGCGCCTGGCCGCGACCCGCACCGAGGAGGTCACCTTCCTCGGCGCCCACGTCCCGGCCCCCGAGCACCGGGAGGATCCGGACGCCTACGTCGCCCTGGTCACCGGCCCGATGCTGGACGCCTGCGCCCCGCACGCCCGCTGGATCGACGTCTTCTGCGAGCGCGGCGCCTTCGACGGCGACCGATCCCGGGAGATCCTCACCGCCGGCGTCCGCCGGGGCCTGGTGCCCCGGATCCACGCCGGACAGCTCGGCCCCGGCCCCGGCGTGCGGCTGGGCGTGGAGCTGGGGGCGGCCTCGGTGGACCACTGCACCCACCTCACCGACGCCGACGTGGACGCCCTCGCCGACGCCGCCCGGCGCCCCGAACCGACCGTCGCCTGTCTGCTGCCGGGGTGTGAGTTCTCCACCCGCTCGCCCTACCCCGACGCCCGCCGCCTGCTGGACGCCGGCGTGCCGGTCGCGCTGTCCACGGACTGCAACCCCGGGTCCTCCTACACCAGCTCCATGGCCTTCTGCGTGGCCGTGGCGGTGCGGGAGATGGGCATGACGCCCGACGAGGCGATCCACGCCGCCACCGCCGGCGGTGCCGCCGCCCTGCGCCGCACCGACGTCGGGCGGCTGGTTCCCGGCGCCCGGGCCGACCTGCTGGTGCTGGACGCGCCCTCCGCCGTCCACCTCGCCTACCGCCCCGGCGTCCCGCTGGTCGCGGGAGTGTGGCGGGACGGCGCCCCGGTCGCCGGTCCGCTCGCCGCGGCGGCCGGCGGTGACCCGACCGGGGACACCCCGTGGACACCCCGGAAACCGATCGCCCGGGGCCGCGAGGGGACGAACCCCGGCTGACGCGGCACTAGGATGCCGGCGATACGGGGCGGTCGGTGAGCACGTCCGGCGTCTCCCCGCCGCCCGGTGACGTGCGGCGATGGAAGGGACAGGGCCATGGGCGAGGGAGCCGACGGGACGAGCGCGGGGGGCGGGGCCCCGAGGGG
>NZ_VKHT01001169.1 GCF_014141535.1 Streptomyces alkaliphilus
GGGAGAGGGCGGCCGGGTTCAGGAGGTCTGGCACCCGGGGCACCAAAAGAGGTTCCGGCCCCGCATCTCCTCGGCCCGGATCCACTCGCCGCACAGGAAACATCGCTGGTGGAGGCGCCGATAGACGTACACCTCGCCCCCGTGGTCGTCCCGGCGCGGGGGGCGTCCCATCGCCTCGGGGGTGTGCTCGGGTCGTACCGTGTCGATCCGGCCGGTTCGCACCCCCTCCGGCATCAGGACGGTGAGGTCGTGCCATATCGCCTCCCAGCGCTCCCGGGGCAGTTCGCGACCGGGCAGGTGGGGGTCGACGCGGTTGCGGAACAGCACCTCGGCCCGGTAGACGTTGCCGACCCCGGAGAGGATCCGTTGCTCCATGAGCAGCGCGGCGACGGGGATCCGACTGCGGGAGATGCGGGCGAAGGCCCGTTCGGGGTCGGCGTCGGTGCGCAGGGGGTCGGGCCCCAGCGAGCGGTGGAACTCCTGCTTCTCCCCCCGGGTGATCAGCTCGCACACCCGGGGGCCGCGCAGCACTGCGTGGTTCTCCTCGGTGGCCAGACGCAGGCGCACCTGTCCCTCGGACTCGCCGGCGGGGCCCCGGTACAGCCGGAAGGAGCCGTACAGACCGAGGTGCACGTGGAGGAGGCGGGTGGACACGGGTCCGTCGGAAGTGCCCGCCCCGGGCGCGGTGCCCGGGGCGGTGAGGGAGAGGAAGAGGTGCTTGCCGTGCGCCTCCGTGGCGGTCAGGCGATGACCGTCGACGAGGGCGGCACCCTCGGCGAAGCGTCCGGTGGGACTGTCCACCCGCACCGACCGGCCGCCGAACCGCTCGCCGAGCCGGCCGGCCAGCCGGTGGATGGTGTGTCCCTCGGGCATCAGTCCTGCCGCGGGTGGTGCTCGGGGACGGGAGGCATGACGCCCTCGGTCTCGTAGGCCGCGAGCATCTCGATGCGGCGGGTGTGGCGCTCCTCGGCCGAGTAGGGGGTGGCCAGGAACACCGCGACGAAGGACGTGGCCTCGTCCTCGGTGTGCATGCGGGCGCCGATGCTCACCACGTTGGCGTTGTTGTGCTCGCGGCCCAGGCGGGCGGTCTCCTCGCTCCAGGCGAGGGCGCAGCGCACCCCGGTGACCTTGTTCGCGGCGATGGCCTCACCGTTGCCGGACCCACCGATGACGATGCCCAGGGAGGAGGGGTCGGCGGCGGTTCGCTCGGCGGCGCGCAGGCAGAACGGCGGGTAGTCGTCCTGCGGGTCGTGGATGTGCGGACCGCAGTCCACGGGCTCGTGCCCGTGCTGGGTGAGCCAGTCGACGAGGTGGTTCTTGAGCTCGTAGCCGGCGTGATCGGAACCGAGGTAGACACGCATGGCACGAGTGTGGCACGGGGGCCGGGCACGGTCCGGGGC
>NZ_VKHT01000117.1 GCF_014141535.1 Streptomyces alkaliphilus
GTGCGGGGCGGGCGGGGGTGGTGATGGAGCAGTTCTCCGCCGATGATTTCCATCTTGTGGTAGATGATCGGGCCGATGTGCACGTCAACTCCAAGGACGGCTGTTTCTATCTCGGTTGGTTCCCCCTCGGGCGCCCCGGTGCGGATGGTGAGGGGTGGAGGATCGCTGTCACCGGAACGGCCACGGTGCCCGGCTACCACATCTCTTTCGGTGTGGAGACACCGGCCGATGTCGTGGCCGCCGCTGTGGCGCGGGTGTTGGAGACCTCCCGCGGCCTGTGAGGAAATCGGCCCGGACGGCGGGGTTTTTCGGTACTCCTTTGTCGCGTGGCGGTGGCTGCGCGGAGAGCTGTTGTGGCTTCGCTTTTCCTCGTGCAAGGAGGCTCGATCCGTGACGTCCTCGGAGATGACCGTCGGTGAACTCATCGCTCGCCTGTCCGCCTGCGATCGGAGCGCTGTGGTGCGGCAGGCGATGAACCCGTTCTTTCCCATGGCCCACCGCCTCGACCGGGTCCTCCGGGCCACCGATGGAGCGGACCGGCCGGTGGTCTACCTGGCCGAGGGCCCGGAGGTGGACACCCGGCTCGGTCACCTGCCACCGGAGGTCGCCGTCGCCCTGACCTGGCAGGAACCCGTCCAGCCCTCGCCACGCCGCCGGCGCCGGACCGCCGGCGGCCGGTAGACCCCGCATCGGCTCCCCGGAGGCGCCCCTGTACCCCGACCATCCCCTCGACCCGTCCACTCCCAATTCCCCCGGGCCCGTGTACCGGGTCGGGCCCCGGCACCTGGCCGGTGACGACGGACGCCCCTACGACGTCGTCGCCGACACCCTCACCGACCTGGGTTGGAGAGGACTGACGCTCGTGCGGGGCCGCCGGGAACCGCGGGAAGCGTCAGAGGACTGGCAGGTGGTGCGCAGTACCGTTCTGCACATCGCCCCCGACGCCCTGCGGTGGGCCCAGTGGCTCCTGCCGGACGAGCCGTTCCACCTCGGCGGCCTGCCGATCGCCTGGCAGATCAGCGCTCGTGCCCACCCCGACGGACTCGCCGGCTGGTCGGCGTACTTCACCCCCGAGGTTCCCGGGGAGGTTCTGGCGGACTTCCTCACCGCCCTCGATGCCCGCGAGCACCCCACCGTGCCCTTGGCGGACCCCGAGTCGGTCCTGGGAGCTGTCACCGCCCAGGGCTGGCTGCGCGACATCGACCGGCCCGGGGCAGGGGCGATGGACCCCACCTTCACCGGTCACCTCCACCTGGGCGGGGTACCGCCCCTGATCCAGGACACCGACCCGCGCACCCTGCTCTCCGAAGCGGTGGAGGACGGCCCGCCCGGATGGCAGGCATGGGCCGAGCCCACTCCGGGCGAGGGATACCTGTGGGCCGCCTCCTTCTCCTCCGGGGTGCCGCACGACCTCGTCGCCGCCTTCGCCATCTCCCTCGCCTCCACCGCACCACTCCTGCGCCGGGTCCTGCCCGACAGCACCCGCGACCGGCTCCTGCGACCTCCGACCGACTGACTCCCGCCCGCTGCCCGCCATAATGTGCCGCGCCCGGCCCTCCGGAACAGGAGGTCGGGCGCGCGGCGTTGTCGCGACGGCCGGGAAGGGAGTCCCCCAATGGGATGGGGTGTCCGGGGCTGGGTCTCGCCCGGATGAGGGCTCCCCGAAGGTGTCGGTTGATCGGGCCGGGGAGCCGGAAAGAACCATCAGGGGGTTCCCTTCACCGACGGTGGTCTGTGTGATGACACTGAAGTCTTCTCGGCAACGTGAGGGTGGCACTGCGTGACGACGACTGCGCATATCCCCAACCTCGGGAGCGCCCCGAGGCCAGACAGCATGAAGCTTTTGGCAAGAACGAGTCGACCAATATCACGTTCCGTACAACCAGAGGCTCCATGTGGCGTTCGGTACCCCCTGTACTGCCGTGCTCGATGTCCGCAGAGCGACTGCTGAGCACCTCGCGGAGCTGCTGCGCAGGCACCGTGAGCAGTTCGGGACGCACAAGGGCACCCGCGAGCCGGGCGTCTTAGGCCAGACCGTGCTGGGGCTGCGCCGGTTTGTCGACGACACCCGGCTGGTCCAACTCGCCCGGGGAAGCGGTATCTCGAAACCGGCCGAGTGGCCACCACCGGCCCCAACGGCGCCGATCTGGGATGGTCCGGCAAGCACCAGCATCACGGCGGGAACGTGCAGGTCATCTCAGTTCTGAACAGGTGGCCGCTGTGGGTCTCCCCGGTCCGCCCAGCTCGCGAGCACGCCACCACCTGCGCTCGTACCCACGGCCTGGTCGATGCGTTGAACCGGCTCGCTGTCACTCTTGGCATCCCCACTTCGACCGACCTCGGCTACGAGAGCACAGCAGACGGCCTCCACCACCCGGTCAAGAGACCCAAAGGCAGTGAACTCGCCGATTTCGAAAGGGAATTCAATGTCATTATCCGAGATACCCATGCCTTTGCCGAACGCGCCAACACCCTGCCCAAGGTCACCTTCATGGCTCTCCGCAGGGTCAGCCTGCGACCCCGCAGTCGTTATCCGGATCGCCCGCCCCGTCCTGCTTCAGCTCGAACATAACCGCACTTGCTGGATGAAAGACGCAAGTCGACACGAAACGTTACTGGGAAGGATTCGGTGAGTTGGGCAAAGGTGAGCAGCCCACGCTTGCCGTGATCCATACGTTGGACACGGCGGAGGTGTTGGGCGGTAATGCTCTGTCACTCCAGCGCCGATGGCCTACTCGCGTACTGGCGAGCCAGTATCGTTCACTTCGCGCTCGCCGCTTATCACAGAGTCTCCATCGAACTGCAGAGAGATGATCCGGGAGTCACCGACCCATTCCCGGAGGGTGTTGAGCGCAGAGGGGTCGATCTTCGTGGTGAAGAGAAGAGCCAGGTGCTCTTTGGCCCGCGAACACGCCACGTAGAAGAGGTTCCGCGCCCTGACGAAGGCTTCCCACTCCTTCCCTTTCAGTTCGTGACGTCGGGAGAAGTTCGCCAGCATCTCGGGGATCTGGAAGCGATTGTGCCCCTTGCTGACGACGGCGAGGACCCTGTCGAACTCCTGGCCTTTGACCCCGTGCTGCGTCGCGAAGGGCGTGCCACCGCCCAGGTGGTCATGCAGCGCCAGCAGTTGCGAGTATGGAACAGCGCGCAGGGCCTCGTACTCTTTCGCCCGTGCCTTGGCCTTGTCGTCGCTTTCAGCCTGCAGTTCGGTGTTGGCCAGTGGCACCGACTTGCGGTGGCGTTCACGGACCTTTCCCAGTCCGTCAAACAGTTGCTGGTTGAGGCATAGGTCGAGGACGTCGCCAACCGTGCCATCTTCGCGGGTCCTCTCAAGCTCCTGGAGGAGGCTCGCCCACGCGTGCTTGTCGGCGGGAGAGGTGAGAAGCGAGCGGTGGCCGAGTACGTCGAACATCTTGCCGTAGCGCTTGTTCCGGTGATGAAGCAGCGCGGGTTCCAGGACATCCAGGAAGAAGGCTATGACGTGGTCCTCCTTCTTCACGTAGGAATCATTGCGCCGGAAGGCTTGGTGAAGTCGCTGGTAGCCCAGTTCGCCAGCGATCGTCTCGTGCGTGAGCATGAGGATCTTTGTGCTGGGCGCTGCCGTCCCTGCTCCGTCCAACCCATCGGGTGTCTCGGTATTCCACAGGCGTCGGCGGGCGTCTTCCAGGGCCCAGCTGCGGGCCGCGTGCGCAGCCTCCCAGCCTATCTGTCCCTTCCTGTGGTGGGTGAGCCTCGTACCTGCCCAGTCGTTGGTGTGGTAGATCGCGATGCTCCCTTCACCTGCTCCCGGGTTCGTGGTCTGCTCCAGTTCAGGGCGCATCGTGTTCAGGAGATTCACCACAGCACGCTGCGACCGGCGGTTGCGCCTCCTGACGATCAGTTTCACGCTCGGGGCGTCGATGCTCCCGCACGCCTTGTCGTAGATCTGCTGCCAATGGTCGCCGAAGAATCCATAGAGAGGACCACGGAGGGTGGTCTCCGCCCCTGGCGTGCCCAACATGGCCTCCGCTAGGCCGGCTGGGGTGTCCTGGTACTCGTCTACGAACACGATCGGAAACCGATCGGCGGTCAAGGCCCGGAACTTGGGGAGGGCGAAGAACTTGCAAGCAAGGGCGGGGAGGTCGTCGTGCGCCAGTTGTACGTGGAGTTTGTCATGGTCCACCCTCCGGTAGCCGATGCTGTAATCAACCGTGTAGCCGTCCAATGATGTTCGCCCTTCCAACTTGGCCTGCATGGCATCGATCTCAACGACGTAGCGCAGCAGGTATTTGGGGAAGGGAGAGAGCAGTTGCCACAGGAAGCCGTGGATGGTGTCGGCGAAGATGGATGGGTTGCCGTCGGTGCGACTGATAATCTCGTCGCGGGCCACATTGGTGTAGGTGACACAGGCGACGCGCTGGTCCCGTCGTAGGAGGTATCGGTCTCGGTCAGCGAGGATGCTCTGAAGTGCCTCAATCAGCGAGCTCGTCTTGCCGGCGCCGGCGCCGGCCTCCAACTTGAAATGGGTGCCTTCTCGCAAGGCGGTCAGGATCTTCTCTCGTACAGTCTGTGCTTCCGAATCGGTCACGATGACGACATGCTTCCCCTGTGCCGTTTCTTCGGGCCGTGCCGTAATCACTCGTCGTCCGTTTTTGTTGTCGTCCCGTCCTGCTTCATGAGCCATTCGAGACCGCGTTTGATGTATTTCGGCACCTCCCATTGGTATTCCCCAAGGACGTACTTGAGTGCGAAGTCGACCTTGCTGCCTTTGCCGTCCACTTTGTTGTGGGCTCTCTTTTCCAGGCTCGCGTTCGTGGTCATGGCTCTACGCGTAGAGAGACCGAAGAGAGCCGGGTTGGCCAGTACGAAGGCGTCCTCGAAGGTGCGGCCGCACGGACCCCCGGGTTGCTCGGGCACCTGGTAGGCGAGACAAAGGTTGGCGGCCACCGGTGCATCTGCTTCGGCACGGCTGAGTAGTTTGGCCACCTTGGTCTCACCTCCCTCTTTGGTCTCACCCCTCTCTTTGAACCACTTCTGGATTGACTGGTTGGATGTGTGTCCTCCTTCGGACACGGTGCACTTGCGGGAGTCGGAGCCGCTTTCCTTCATGGGGTCGAGATCAGTGATGATCAGGGTCGGGATGCCCAGGATTCTCAGCAGGGGGTAGAACTTGTGGGCGTACGCGCCACCTACCTCCATCAACGTCACATACTGATGCGAGAGAGCTGTTTCTAGATTCTGCGCTGTAAGTTTTTCCTCTGCGGCCGGGACGAAGATGCGCTCGCTGGCACCCTCCACGAGAATTGCCTTGTCCGCGAAGTAGAGATCGGCCCGGGTGAGAGTCAGGTACTTCAGCAGGAATTTCTGGTCGCCCGAAACCTGAGAGAGGTCCTTGATGACCGTGCGGGCCAGCCTCGGCTCGCCTCCGGGATCGGCAGGTTCTTCCTCCTTGCGGAAATACCGGATGTTCGAAAAGCGCGTCCGATTGGCTACATGCGCCGAGTGGGTAGTCACCACGAACTGGGCGTTCCAGGGCGATCCGTTCTCATTGTCAGAACCGATCGTATCCGTCATGCCGACCGATTGGGGGCCGTTCGCGCGCATCTGGGAATCGAGACGTGGGAAGAGCGTCGGAAATTGAAGGAGTTGTTGGATGAATACCTCCTGCATCTGCGGATGCAGGTGAGCCTCCGGCTCCTCCAGAAAGACGAGATGAATCCCTAGTTCATTGGGCTGAGCGGTGTGTTCACGGTAATAGGTGAAGAGTTTGAGGAGCATCATCACCAGGTTGCGCGTTCCGAGGCCGCTGTACGACTCCGGGAACCGCACGCCAGCCGCTCCCGGATAGTGGATACGTGCGAAGTTTCTGAGGAGTCGCCGGGAATCCAGGCGAGCAGCAGTGACGAACTCCTGGTTTCCCAGCCCCGGATATCCAAAGGCCGTCAACGCCGGCGCTACCTGGGTGCGGATCTCCTGTAGGCTGACGTCGAGACTGCTCGAGGTTTTCGTGAGCATCTTATCGATACGCTTGGCGAGATCCTCCAGCCATTCAACACGCTTACCGCCCTTCGCTGAGGTGAAGAGATTCTCGAAGATTGCCCCGATGGGCTGAGCAGCCTCCCGATCCTCGTCATCCAGTCCTCGCTGTGCATCAAGGAAGTCCACCCTTAGGAGCTTCTTGACGTCCGCCAATTCAACTTTACGAACATTTGTGTCATCAATAGGATCTACCGCCGTCACGGACAGTCCGAAGTGAGACGAAATGCGTCTGGCAAGCTGCTCAAGGAGCGCAGTATCCTCACTATTTACCAGGTCGCCGAGGAAAGCGTCCAGGGCGCTATCCCTCAATGCATAGGTGAATCTGATCACGACCTCGGAGCAGTCGGGATCGAGGTCCACGATGAAGGAACTCAGAGGGCCGTACTGTCCGCAGTTCGCGTCGTATGCGATATGGAGGGTCAGGGTGACCTTTGGGATCCGACCGTTCGCCTGCTCCTTCTCCCCCGTCATGTAGAGGCGGTGCGCGTCGAGAAACTCCGCGTAACATTCTGCAGAGAAATCCTCGAGGCGTATCACGCTGTCTTTCTTCGCCAGGAATAGCTTGAATAGTTTGGCCAGGGAGGTCTTTCCCGTGTTGTTGCGGCCGACGCACAAGGTCACGTCATCGGTGAAAGACAGTTCGGTCTCACGCAGCAACCTGAAATTGCGGATTACGGCCTTGGTCAGGTGGGGTGGCACCGGAGTCTTGTGGTCGGGCAACTCGTTTAAAGCAGCTCGTTGGCCCGGAATGGCGCCGCTCGTACTGGTTTGAGACACCCCAACTTCCTTCCGTGCGCCTATTCCTGTGAAGGCTTGAACGCGAGCATTCGGCGAACGGGCGAGACTCGCCCCGCGCTCACGTCTCCTCAGCCACTGGGCTGCATCCTGCCACCTGAAAGCCCCCTGATGCACAACTTCTCACGCGCCTGTCAATTGCGATCACATGAGATCGCTAATGGGCATAAATTAGTCGACTGTTGACCTGTGAACCCGGGTCTTCGAACTTGAGCGGTGCGCCGTCTTGACCTACCGCTGTGGTGTCAAGATCCGTGTTCTCGCGCTGGACAGTTCGCCTCTGGGCGCAAGCTGCTCATGGTCCTGAATGATCATTTCTGCTCTGTACGCAGAACGATCAAGCGGGAGCCATGGGCTTGCTCATCGATATGATGTTGCTGCTCGACCTCGACAGGGTGTCCGCCGTTCAAGCCGTGCGCTGGCCTATGGCAGACGCCGGGGCCACCCGGTCACGGCCAACGAGACCGTCCGAGCGTGCCCGGCCGGCGGGGCGTTCGTACCTGGGTCAAGGGCTCGGCGGCGATCCGACCCCGCGACCTTCCGTACCACGGGACAGGGCTGGAGCTCCGCTGGTACAAGCACCGCTGGTTCTGCGAGGAACCACGCCTGCCCACGCTGATCGTTCACCGGGCAGATACCGGCCCGCGTCCGGATCACCACTCGGCTGCGGGCCTGGGCCCGCAGCCGAGTGAAGGACGTCGGCTTCCCCGTCGTCCGTGCCGCCTGCGACCTGCACCTGTCCTGGCCGACTGGGATGGACGCCTTTCGCATCCGGACCCGAGAGGCCATCGTCGCGCCTCTGCCCGAGGTCAGGGTGCTGAGCATCGACGAGCCCCGACGAGGGCGGCCGCGCTGGGAACAGGATCCTGTCACCGGAAAGTGGTAGGGAAGTAGAGGGCTCCCGCCCGTGGCTGCACCGTTTGAGTTTGTTCGGGGCGGGGCGGCCGAGATAGGGGGGATGCGAACATGCATGGGGAGAGGCCCCCTTGTGCTGGATAGGGATAGCGCGGTGTGAGTCAGTGGCCGAGGTGGCGCAGGCAGTCCTCGAAGGTGGCGTGCGTGGCGTGCGTGGCGTCCGCGGGTCCGGCGTGCCGGTTGTACCAGACGATGTCCAGTCGCTCCTCGTGCTGCTGGTGGCCGGCTCGGCACCGCAGTTGGATCCCGTCGTCGGTGGAGAGGACCAGCCAATCCCGATACGTCCCGCATCCGGCGCAGGTGACGACCTGCTGGTCGAGGACGATCGGCCACGGCCAGGGCATCATCCGGCCGCCGAGCTGGTCGGGTCCGGGAATCCGCAGCTCCGGGGGAGGGAAGTCGTCCACCATCGGCATCGGCTCCTCCGGCCGGGGAGCGGGTTGGGTCGGGGTGTCGTTCGGCGGCACGGCCCCGCCCGACCCCCTGGCCGGGCGGGGGAGCGGGCGCCGGTGGCCGGTGGCCTCCTTCACCCGGCGACGTATGCGGTGCACCACCCTGGTCCTCCCTCATCTCGTCCTGCGCGTCCGATGAGTATGTTCCGAGCCCCTGGCCCGCTTCAATTCACCCGGCCCATAGTCATTTCCGGCCCGGCCGAGGGTGGCTTCGGCGTGCTGTGCGTTGGTCGGTCGCGTTTCCCGGGCGGCGGGATGTGT
>NZ_VKHT01001170.1 GCF_014141535.1 Streptomyces alkaliphilus
GCCCCGGGACGGCGCGGCCGGATTCCCGGTCTGCCCCTGCCCGACCGCTGCGCCGTGATGGGCGTGGTCAACGTCACTCCCGACTCCTTCTCCGACGGCGGACGCTGGTTCGACCCCGAGACCGCCGTCAAGCGCGGCCTGGACCTCGCGGCGCAGGGCGCCGACCTCGTGGACGTGGGCGGCGAGTCCACCCGCCCTGGCGCCCGCCGGGTCGACGAGGACGAGGAACTGCGCCGGGTCGTGCCCGTGGTACGGGACCTGGCAGCGGAGGGCCTGCTCGTCAGCGTCGACACCATGCGCGCGTCGGTGGCACGACGGGCGGTGGAGGCCGGGGCCCACCTGGTCAACGACGTCAGCGGCGGCCGGGCCGACGACGCGATGGTGCCGTTCGTGGCGGAGGCCCGGGTCCCCTTCGTGGTCATGCACTGGCGCGGGCAGAGCATCGACATGAACGATCGCGCCGAGTACGCCGACCCCGTCGCCGAGGTGATCGCCGAACTGCGCGAGAGCCTCGATCGGGCCGTGGCCGGCGGCATCGACCCCCACCACGTGGTGGTCGACCCCGGCCTCGGCTTCGCCAAGCGTGCCGAGCACGACCTGGCGCTCATCGCCGCCCTCGGCCGCCTGCGCGCCGAACTGCCGCACCCCGTGCTGGTCGCGGCCTCCCGCAAGCGGTTCCTCGGGCGGGTGCTGGCCGGCCCGGACGGTGATCCGCCGCCCGCCCGGGAACGGGACGCGGCCACCGCCGCCGTGACCGCACTGGCCGCCCGGGCCGGCGCGTGGGCGGTACGGGTGCACGAGGTACGCGCCAGTGCCGACGCGGTTCGCGTGGCACGCGCCCTCGAGGGGTACGCGGGATTCGCGGATCATCCCGGATCCGCGGAGTCCGCGGGAGGTGGGTCGGCGTGAGCGGTGCCCGTACCGACATCGAGGCCGTCCAGGCCGCCAACACCGCGCTGTACGACGCGATCGAGCGCGGCGACCTGGAGGCCATGGCCGACAGTTGGATGGACGACCGCGTCAGCGTCGTGCACCCCGGCTGGCCGGTGCTCAGCGGCCGGGCGGAGGTGCTGCGCTCCTACGCCCTGATCATGGCCGGTACCGAGTACATCCAGTTCATCCTCACCGACGTGGAGGTGTCCGTCTCCGGCGACACCGCCCTGGTCACCTGCACCGAGAACATCCTCAGCGGCGGACCGAGGGAGGAGGACGGCTCCACCGGCCCCCTGGTCGGCGGTGTGGTGGCGGCCACCAACGTCTTCCGCCGCACGCACGACGGGGCGTGGAAGGTGTGGGCACACCACTCCTCGCCGATCATCGTGGAAGAGGAGGAGGACGCCGAGGAGAGCGTCGGCCCGGATGGGCCGATCGAACCCCCCGGCCCCGACGACCCCC
>NZ_VKHT01001171.1 GCF_014141535.1 Streptomyces alkaliphilus
CCCCCCGAAGCCGGCCCCGACCGCGCCTCCGCCCCCGAGGGCGGAGGCGCGGACCGGCCGGTCCCCGGCCCCCGGGAGGGCGGGGCCGACCGGGGACCGGAGCCGGTCCCGGCCTCCGAGGCCCCCGCCCGTTCCGCGCGCCGGGCCCTGCCGCTCGCCCTGGTGGCCGGTGCCACGGGCGCGGCCGTCGTCCTGATCGCCTCCGGGCAGCGCTGGGCCGAGGCACTGGCCGCCGGCGCGGCCGGGGGCACGCTTCCCGTCACGGTCACCGGCGGGGAGGTCTCCGGCTTGCCCAGCGCCCTGGCGCTGGTCGGCCTGGCCTCCCTGGTGGCGGTCCTCGCGGTGCGCCGCAACGGCCGGCGGATCGTCTCCGGGGTGCTTCTGCTGGCGGGCGCGGGAGCGGTCGCCTCCGCGGTGGCGGGGGCCCGGGACACTTCCGCGCTGCGCTCCGCCGCCGCCGAGGTGACCGGCCTCACGCAGGTGCCGCTCAGTGGCATCGACCACACCGTCTGGCCCTGGATCTCGGCGCTCGGGGGCCTGGCACTGGTCCTGGCCGGGGTGCTCGCCCTGCGCCACGGCGCGGCCTGGCCCGCCATGTCCGGTCGCCACGAGCGGACCGGTTCCCCCGGTGTTCGCGCTGGTGGTCGGGGCCAACGGCGTACCGGTCGGGGCCCCGTCCGGCCGGCGGACCCGGAGCGGCCGGAGGAGATGTGGAAGGCCATGGACCGGGGTGAGGACCCCACCGGCTGAGTTCCCGTCCGTGTTCGGGACGGGGGAGGCGGGTGCGGCCGGAGCGCGCCCACCTGTCAGAATGGCTCCGGAAATGTCCGCGGACGGCGCCCCCGCGCCCCCGCCGCGTGTCCCCACCGTCACCAAGGAGTCATTCATGGCGGCCAACAGCCACGGCCACGGCAATTCCCCGGCGGCCTGGACCGGCGTCATCATCGCCCTCATCGGTTTCTGCCTGGGCGGTGTCTTCACCGTGATGGCCCAGCCGTGGCTGGTGCTCGCGAGCGTCCTGGTCGTGGGGCTGGGCGGGGTGGCCGCGCTGGTGATGCGTTCGATGGGCCTGGGCGCGGAGCCCGTCCCGCAGCGTCCCGCCCCGGGGAACGCCTCCGTGCCCGGTCCGCGTGAGAGCGCCCCCGCCGAGGCCACCGACGCGCGCGGCGCCTCGGTCTGATCGCGACGTCCGGCCCCCCCGGGGCCGGGGCCGTTCCGGCTCCTCGGAGCCCGCCTGCTTCCGCCCGGCCGCCCGGGCCCGGCCCCGCGCGTTCCCGCCGCCGTTCGGGTGGCGGGAACATCCGGGCGGCGGCATCCGCCGTGCCGTCGCGGTGACGCGCCGGCACACGGCCGGCAGGCTCGGGTCGTGTCCGCCGCCCCACCGGAC
>NZ_VKHT01001172.1 GCF_014141535.1 Streptomyces alkaliphilus
GGGGAGCGGCCGGGGATCCGGGGACCGACACCGATTGCCTCAGGGGCAAAACGTTTGCCTCCGGGGAAAATTTCCGGCTCAATCGAGGGTATGCGCGAGGAGGGACCGGCGACCGACGCCGGTGGGGACGAAGACGAGCGGTTGTCCGCCGTCGCGCCCCGGCTGCGCGAACTGCGCCGCCGCTCCGGGCTGACCCTGGAGGCCGCCGCCGCCCGCGCGGGCCTCTCGCCCGCGCACCTCTCCCGGCTGGAGACCGGCCATCGCCGCCCCTCGCTGCCGGTGCTGCTCGCCCTCGCCCGGGCCCACTCCACGACGGTATCCGATCTGCTCGGCGAGACCACCGGCGCGCCCGGCCCGGTGGTTCGGGGCGCCGACGCCCCGGAACGCGAGGTGGGGGGCTGGACCTACCGCAGGGCCGGGGCGCCGGGGCGCGGGATGCAGGCGTTGAGGGTGCGCGTGCCGTACGGCGAACCGCGCGAGGACCCGGCCCGCGTCCACCCGGGCGAGGAGTGGCTGCACGTGCTGCGCGGCCGGTTGCGCCTGGTCATCGGGGGCACCGAACACCTGCTGGAGCCCGGTGACGGCGCCCACTTCGACTCGCTCACCCCGCACCGCCTCGGCGCCGCCGACCGCGAGGGGGCGGAGCTGCTGTTCGTGCACACCCTGCTGCAGAGCGCCGACGCCGGGCTGTGCCTCGGCGACGGGCCCGCGCGGCACCGACCCCCGGGGAGATCCGCGCCATGACACCGGACACGCAGCCGACGCCCCCGGACCGGCGGGCGGAGCCCACCGGTCCCGGTCCCGCGCCCGCCCCCCGGGTGCGGGTGGAGGAGAAGGCGCCCGGCGGCCTGTGGTTCCGCCTGCTGGTCTACGTGGTGCTGGTCCACGCCTTCGCGGCCTTCCTCTTCCTCCTCTTCGAGGTCGCCGCCCGGCGGTGAGCCGGGCCGGCGGTGAGCCGGGCCTCCCCGGGCACCGTGGCGTTCCGCCCCGCGGGGTGCCATGATGTCCGACGACAAGGCGACGGCGGAACGAGGAAGCCGGTGTGAATCCGGCGCGGTCCCGCCACTGTGACCGGCGAGCGAACCCCGCACGGGCCACCATTCGGTGACGGATGGGAAGGCCGGGGCGAGCCTCGACCCGGGAGCCAGGAGACTCACGCGGTCGCCTCCTCGACGACGCCGGGGCGGATTTCCCCGGAGGAGGGTGCCTCAGCCATGCCCGTCGGGCCCGTTGATGCCGTGCCGCGCCGTGTCGCGGTGACCGCCGACCATCCCCTTCATCGAGCCGGTGACTTCCGCCGTGCCGGTGCCCCACCCGCGCCTCCCCGTCCGGCGGCGCGCGCCCGGGGGGCCGTTTCCCCCGGCCCCCGGCGGGCCGATCTCCCC
>NZ_VKHT01001173.1 GCF_014141535.1 Streptomyces alkaliphilus
GGTCGGGTCCGGTGCGCGGTGTCCGGGGGCCGGGGCCACTTCCCGGACCCCGGGGAGGGGGCCGACCGGCACCGGATGCCGGAATCTGAACGAAAAACAAATTCCTGTTCACCCCCGCTTCACCCAAAATCCCGTTTCGGTCAATCCCCCCTGCACACGATGAACCGGTATCGGGCATCACACCCCCGCTCCCCGGGCACCGCGATACCACTCGCGTTCGTGACCTATGCTCACCGTTCGGGACCGCCGGAGCGAGGCCCCGGACCGAGAGATACCGATTGGCCGTGAGGGAAGGCACAGGGTGCGATCGCCGAAGAGTTTCTTTTTCCCGGGCGCCGGGAGGGGGTCCGCGCGAAAGCCCCGTGACCCCCTCTGGGACAATGTGCGGTACGTGGCCGCCACCGTGGTGCTGGTGGGCCACGCCATCACACCGCTGAAGGACTTCGCCGGTTTCGCCTGGCTCCACACCGCGACCTGGGCGTTGGGGGTTCCGCTCCTCGCCCTGGTCTCGGGACGGTTCAGCACGGCGGATCCGCTGACGGGCCGTCACGCCAGGCAGCTCGTCCAGACGGTTTTCATCCCCTATGCCGCGTTCTCACTCCTGCACACGTTGCAGATCTGGATCCTCCGGGACACCGTGCATTTCTTCGTGGTGAATCCCGTTCCCACCCTGTGGTTTCTGCTCTCGCTGCTCTTCTGGCGAGCGGCACTGCCCTATCTCGCCGCGCTGAGATTCCCTTTCACCCTCTCGGTGGTGGCCGCCGTGGTGGTCGGCCTCGTCGAGGAGGTTGGATTCTCGTATTCCGCTTCGCAGACCGTGACCTTCCTCCCGTTCTTTCTGCTGGGGTGGCGCATCGGGCAGGGCGGGTGGCACCTGCGTGCCATGGAGCGGATTCCGCGCTCCGTGGCCGCAGTCGGGACGGTGGTCCCCTTCGTCGGGATCGGACTGCTGGGGGACGCGGTCGACCGGGCATGGCTGGCGATGAGCCGGCCCTACATCCGGGACGGGCTGGAGTTCACCCAGGGGGTCCCGGTCCGGCTCCTCGCTCTGGCCTGGGGGGTGGGAGCCGCCGTGTGCATGCTCCGGCTGGTGCCCCGGGGCCGCGTCCCCTTCATCACCCATCTCGGTTCGGGCGGCTTCTACATCTATCTGATCCACCCCCTGATCCTGCGGCAGCTCTACCACGTCGACTTCTTCTCCCGGATCGACACCACCGCGAAGGCGCTGCTCTTCCTCGTCGCCTGCCTGGCCGCCGCCGCCCTGCTGGCCTCCCCACCGGTGCGTTTCCTCGCCCGTCCCTTCGTCCAACCGAGGGCCTCCTCCCTGCTGTTCCGCCGGCCGACCGACCCCCCGGCCACACCGCCGGCCGGGCGCCCCGGCCC
>NZ_VKHT01001174.1 GCF_014141535.1 Streptomyces alkaliphilus
GGTGGGAACCGTGGCGGCCTGCTCGAAGGTCAGGTTCGCCGGCTTCGGGGCGATCCGGTCCTCCCGGGCCCGGGCGTACTCGGCGAAGGCACCGGTGCAGGTGCCGAACACCTCGTCACCGGGGGCGAAGCGGGTGACCTTCGCCCCCACCCGCTCGACGCGGCCGGCGACATCCATGCCGGGCACCGGCTTTCTCGGCGCCCGCAGCCCCGAGACCAGACGCACCGGGTACGGCCTGCCGGTCATCAGATGGTGGTCGCCGATGTGCACGCCCGCCGCGCGGACGGCGATCAGCACCTCGTCCTCGCCGATCGACGGGGGTTCGACCTCGGTGAACTCCAGGACGTCCGCCGTCCCGTACGTCTTCTGCACGATGGCTCTCATGGTGACCCCTCCTCGGGATCCGGGTACTGGAACACGTCATCGAGCGACACCCCGAACACCCTGGCGATCCGGAAGGCCATCTCCAGGGAGGGCGAGTAACGCCCCTTCTCGATCGCGATGACGGTCTGTCGGGTCACGCCGATGCGATCGGCCAACTCCGCCTGCGTCATCTCCCCGTTCGCGAAACGAAGGGCTCGGATCCTGTTCGTGACCCCGGTCGGTTTCACCATGGGTGGAATCCTCGCCGATGGGCGACGATCCGCGCCGCCGACCCGAGCGCCGCCGACAGGACGAGGGCCAGGTAGACGGCGTTCGCGATCCAGAAGTGCGCCCACTCGGCCAGGGCCATGGCGAGTGCCGCCACGCCCCCGACCACCACCAGGGACTGGCCGACGTACTCCCCGAAGCGATCGATCTCCCGGTCGCGCTGGTCCTTGCGGTTCGCCCCTTCGGGCCAGATCGCGGCGATCACGATGTGCAGCACGATGCCGGCGGCGATGGAGATGCCGACCGCCCCCAGCAGCACCGGCACGTACGACACCTCCACGAGCGGGACACCGTCCCCCGCGCGGGCGAGCACCACCACCGCGTAGACCGCGTAGACGCCGAGGGCGAGCACCCCCTGTACCCACGCCCATCTCTCCTCGAAGGCCATGACCCCTCCCCACGTCAAAGAAACCTGACATGGATGAAAGTAAAGCAGCTCCGACACGGTGTCAATTTTTCTTTACCTCTACGACGATGAGGCCCGGCGCGTCGGACACGTCGTGGAGACCCCGGGGTGGTGAGAGGGCTACCCCGGCGGCCCCTACCGTGATCGCGTCCCTCCTCCCATCGACGGGCCCGGTCCCCGAAGGAGCCTCCTCGTGCGAACGCCCTCGCCTCCACGGCCGAATCGATGGACGCCGCCGGGCGCCCCGGCTCCCCCGGCCGACGACCCGCGTTCCGACCCCGGGTCCCCGGCCCCGGACCCGAAGCGACCGCTGTCCCGGTGGGCG
>NZ_VKHT01001175.1 GCF_014141535.1 Streptomyces alkaliphilus
GTCCCGGCACGGGAGGATCCACCCGCCACCGAGGGGACGAAGGTCATGGGCGCGCCACGACGCGACGCCCCGGCCCGCCGGGAGCGGCGGACCGGGGCGTCGGGGTCGCGGGGTTCCGGGGTCGCGGACCCCTCGGGTCAGAAGAGGACGCGGCTGAGCGCACCCCGTGCCGAGACCACCCTGGGGTCCTCGGAGCCGACCACCTCGAACAGTTCCAGCAGGCGCACCCGGGCGGCGTTGCGGTCCTCCCCGACCGACCGCCGGACGGTGTCCACCAGTCGGGCGAAGGCGTCCTCCACGTGACCGCCGGCCAGATCCAGGTCCGCGACCGCCAACTGCGCCCCGACATCCGTCGGGTCGTCGGCGGCCTTCTTCCGGATCTCCCGGCCATCGCCCAACTCCTGGATACGGTTCAGGAGTTGAGCCTGCCCCAGTCCCAAACGGGCCTCGGTGTTGCCCGGGTCGGCGGACAGGACGTTCTCGTAGGCGCGGATGGCTCCGCCGAGGTCACCGGAGTCCAGCGCGTCGTGCGCGGCGGCGAGGGCGGGGTCCGAGGGCGGCTCGGGCGCCGCCATCGGCTGCTGCCCGGCGGCCGGGTCCACCGGCGCCCCGGTGATCCCGAACCGCTGCTCGGCCGCGAGAATGAGCTGGTCCAGCACCTCCCGGATCTGCGCCTCGGGAGCCGCCCCCTGGAACAGGGGCAGGGCCTGTCCGGCGATCACGGCGAAGACCGCGGGAATGCCCTGGACACCGAACTGCTGGAACAGCATCTGATTGCGGTCGACATCGATCTTCGCCAGCACGAAGCGGCCGGCGTACTCCCGGGCCAGGTTCTCCAGGATCGGACTCAACTGCTTGCACGGCTGGCACCATTCGGCCCAGAAGTCGATGACCACGGGAACCTCGGCGCTGCGTTGCAGCACCTCCTGCTCGAAATCCGCCTCATCGACATCGATCACGAGGGAGACGGCTCCGGCGGCGGGAGCGCCCTCCCCCACCGGTTCGGTCGCGCGCCGGGCACGGGCCTCCTCGGCCTTCTGCTTGGCCTCGGCCGCCGCCTTGACCGCGGAGAGATCGACGGCACCGCTCATCGGCATGTTGCGTGGCTGCATGGGAACAGTCTCCCCCCTTCACCGCCCGATCGGGGACGCGCACCGGCGACACCCGGGGACGGGTCCTCATCCGGATGGTTCCGCCGCGATCCTACGCAACTCTCCGTGATCGAAGTCAAGGAGTTCCGCGCACCGCCGGGCCCCTCCGGGCACGCCGGGAAACCGCCGGTGGGTCGGGGTCCACCCCGATGTGGCGAAGAGCACCCGCAGAAGACCACCCGCCCCCGGCACCGCTCCTGTCTCTTTTACACATCTGACGCCGCCGAC
>NZ_VKHT01001176.1 GCF_014141535.1 Streptomyces alkaliphilus
CCGGAGGGGAGCGGATTCCGGGGTCACGGCCACCTCCTCTTCGGGATCCGAACGGGTGGCGTCATCCCGCATTCCCTACCTGTTGATCAGTAGATCACGTTACAAATACGTTACGAATAAATGTCGTACTGTCGCCGGATGGCCCCGGGCGAACGGTCCCGGGGTCCGGCGGGGACGGATCCCGGGAAGGACCACGCATGACGGGAACGGGCCACAACACGCGGAAGGACGCGGCGGAGCCCGGCGTGTCGGGACGCGAGCAGCGGTCCCGCCACCGCGCGCGCGGCGAGGAGCGCCGCGGCGAGATCCTGGGTGCGGCGCTCGAGGTGATCGCCGAACGGGGCTACCGGGGGGCGACGCTGGGCACCGTCGCCGAGCGCGTCGGCATCACCCAGCAGGGCCTGCTGCACTACTTCCCCACCAAGGAGTCCCTGCTGGTCGAGGTTCTCCGCATCCGGGACGACTGGGACACCGGCGGCGCGCTCTCCAGGAAGGACTTCGGCGATTCCCCCTGGCCGCTGGCCAATCTGGAGACGCTGGTGGAGTACAACGCCATGCGTCGGGGCGTGGTGCAGACCTTCTCCGCGCTGCTCGGGGAGAGCGTGACCGAGGACCACCCGGCCGGGGAGTACTTCCACGACCGGTACCGATGGGCGCGGGCGGGCGCGGAGGCGACGCTGCGGCGGGAGTTCGGCGACCGCCTGCCGAACGGCCTGACGCCGGAGCGGGCCGCGCCCCTGTTGATCGCCGTGATGGACGGCCTGCAGTTCCAGTGGTTGCACGAACCCGCCGGGGCCGACGACAACGGCACCGGCGGGGCGGGCGTGGACATGAGTCGTGCCTTCCGGGACTTCCTGGACCTGCTGTACGGCACCTCCCGGGACGCGGACGGGAACTGAGCCCGCACCGGGGCCGCCCGGGACGCGGAGCGGCCTCCGGGGGCGGGGTCAGTCGTCCGTCTCCACCGACAGTTCCACCGCGACGTTGCCGTCGATCGCGTTGGAGTAGGGGCACACCCCGTGGGCCGCCTCGACCAGGGCCCGGGCCGTGGCCCCGGGCACCCCCGGCATCCGGACGGTCAGCCGCACCGAGAGCCCGAAGCCCTCGGAGTCGGGGATCTTCCCCAGTGAGACGTCGGCGGTGATCTCCGTACCGGAGGTGTCGGTGCGGGCACGGCGGGCCACCAGGCCCAGCGCGCTGGAGAAGCAGGCGGCGTAGCCGGCGGCGAACAGTTCCTCGGGGTTGGTGCCGCCGCCCGGTCCGCCGAGTTCGGCGGGGGTGTGCAGTTCCAGGTCGAGAGAGCCGCTCGCGGTGCGGGCACGGCCGTCACGTCCGCCGCCGGCGGTCGCGGTGGCGGTGTAGAGCGGTGTGATGGGGGC
>NZ_VKHT01001177.1 GCF_014141535.1 Streptomyces alkaliphilus
GAGTCTGTCAATCGAGCGGTGTAACGGGGGTGGTTGGTTAGTGGCGGGCTGTGGAGAGGCGGCCGTCGAAGGTGATGTCGAAGGCGTTCAGTGCGGTCTTCCAGCGGCTGGTCCAGCGGGCCTGTCCCTTGCCGGTGGGGTCGAGTGACATGATCGCCATGTAGACGCATTTCAGGGCGGCGGCCTCGTTGGGGAAGTGTCCGCGGGCCTTGACCGCCCGGCGGATGCGGGCGTTGACGGACTCGATCGCGTTGGTGGTGCAGACGATGCGGCGGATCTCGGTGTCGAAGCGGAGGAACGGAGTGAACTCCTCCCAGGCGTTCTCCCAGAGTCTGACGATGGCGGGATACTTCCGGCCCCAGGCGTCGGCGAACTCGGCGAACCTCTCCAGGGCGGCTTCCTCGGTCGGTGCGGTGTAGACGGGCTTGAGGGCCTTGGCGATCTTGTCCCAGTCCTGGCGGGCGGCATAGCGGAAGGAGTTCCGCAGCAGGTGGACCACGCAGGTCTGCACGATCGTCCTCGGCCAGACGGTCTCGACCGCGTCGGGCAGTCCGGTCAGGCCGTCGCAGACGAGCATGAGGACGTCGCTTGTGCCGCGGTTCTTGATCTCGGTGAGGATGTGCAGCCAGTGCTTGGCTCCCTCGCCGCCGTCGCCGGCCCACAGCCCCAGGATGTCGCGACGGCCCTCGGTGGTGACGGCCAGGGCCACGTAGACGGGTCGGTTCGCGACGGCGCCATCGCGGATCTTCACATGGATGGCGTCGATGAAGACCACCGGATAGACCGGGTCCAGGGGCCGGTTCTGCCAGTCGGCCATGCCGTCCATGACCTTGTCGGTGATCGTGGAGATCGTCTGGCGGGAGACCTCGGCGCCATAGACCTCGGCCAGGTGGGCCTGGACCTCACCGGTGGTCAGGCCCTTCGCGGACAGGGAGATCACCATCTCGTCCACTCCGGTCAGGCGCTTCTGCCGCTTTTTGACGATCTTGGGATCGAAGGAGCCGTCACGGTCGCGGGGCACGGATATCTCCACCGGGCCGACGTCGGTCAGCACGGTCTTCGCGCGGGTGCCGTTGCGGCTGTTGCCGCCGTTCTTCCCTGCCGGGTCGTGCTTGTCATAGCCGAGATGGTCGGTGATCTCGCCCTCCAGGGCGGACTCCAGCAGCCGCTTCGTCAGCTGCTGCAGCAGCCCGCCCTCACCGGTCAGCTGCAGGCCCTCGGCCTGGGCACGGGAGACCAGCTCGTCGATCAGCCGGTCATCCACCGCCCCCGCCAGCTCCGGCCCAGACGGCTCGACGGCCTCGACCTCGGTCACGTTCTCACTCGTCATCAGTGCATCTTCCTTGATCGGGAGTTACACCGAACGATTTACAGTCCC
>NZ_VKHT01001178.1 GCF_014141535.1 Streptomyces alkaliphilus
GGTCGTGACCGCCCCGGGGGCCGTCGGCACCGGTTCGTCCCCCGGGCCCGCGGCCCCCGGCCGGGCGCGACCGGCGGTGCGGCCGCTGCGCTGGTCCCCGCGGTCGATGACGGCGCTGCTGCTGGTGAGCGCGGTCGGCGTGGCGGGATTCGGATGGCCGCTGATGGCGTCGGAGTCCTTCGGGGCCGCGTACGGCGCGCACGCCCCCTGGTTGTTCGCCCTCATCCTGCCGCTGCTGCTGGCCGTGCTGTTGGCCGCGATCACGGAGCACGGCGCCGGCGCCAAGGCGGTGGCGATGCTCGGGGTGCTGGCGGCGGCCGGCTCCGCCCTGCGACTGCTGGGCGCCGGCACGGCCGGCCTGCAGCCGATGTTCTTCCTGATGGTGCTCGCCGGGCGGGTGCTGGGGCCGGCGTTCGGCTTCGTGTTGGGGGCGGTGACGATGTTCGCCTCCGCGTTGGTGACCGGCGGGGTGGGACCGTGGCTGCCGTTCCAGATGCTGGCGCTGGGCTGGTTCACCCTGGGCGCGGGGCTGCTCCCGGCGGCCGACCGGCTGCGCGGCGGGGGCGAGGTGTTGGTGCTGGCCGGGTACGGTGCCCTCGCCTCCCTGTTCTACGGCCTGGTGATGAACCTCCAGGGATGGCCGTGGATCGCGGGGATGGCGAGCGGCATCTCCTTCGTCCCCGGCGATCCGCTCGTGGAGAACCTCCACCGGTACCTGACGTACGTGCTCGCCACCTCGCTGGGGTGGGACGTTCCCCGGGCCGTGCTCACGGCGGTGCTGGTGCTCGTCGCGGGCGGGCCGGTGCTGCGGGCCCTGCGGCGGGCGACGCGCCGGGCCGCCTTCGGGGCACCGGCGCGGTTCGACCCGTCGGAACCGGGAGGGGCCGATCGACCGCGGCGGACGGCTCGAACGAACCCGGCGGACGGCTCGAACGGCTCGGGGAAACCGGCGGGGAGCGGCGTCAGCGACTGCCCCAGCCCCGGTTGCGGTCCGTGACCGCCTCCAGGCGTTCCCGGGTCAGGGCACAGTAGACGCCGCGCTCCTGGCGGTTCCACACGCCGAACCACTCCTGGAAGCGGGCGACGGAGTCGAAGGTGGCCTGGTCGTAGGTACCGGTCACGGGGACCCGGAAGTGGTCCCCCAGGCGGCGCAGCCGCTCCTGGAGGTCGACCACGGCGGGTCCGCTGTCACCCATGGCGAGGATCCCGGGTTCCGTCGGGGGGGTCCCCGGCTCGGGTTCCTCGACCGGCGGGGCGGATTCGGCCGGTGGTTCGGGGGTCGGCTCGGGTTCCTCGATCAAGGGCTCCGGGGCCGGTTCCTCGACGGCGGGCTCCTCGGCCGGTGGCTCGGACCGGGGCTCGGGCTCGACCGGTTCG
>NZ_VKHT01001179.1 GCF_014141535.1 Streptomyces alkaliphilus
GCCCAGCAGTGCGCGACGGCCGGGGGCGGGGGTCGGGGTCTCGTCGGAACGGCCGGTGACCATGGGATTCCTCCTGGTACGGGGGCCCGGGCACGCGGCACCGGGAACGGGCGAGGGGGGACCGCGCGGACCGGACGCCGACCCCGGCGTCCGCTGCGCGGCCATGAGGCTAGGGGCGACGGGTGGCCCGGGGCGTGACCCGGCGGCGAACGGCGGGCGACGCGCCGGCGACGGAGGGGCCGGCTCCCCGGTCGGAATCCTCCCGGCCGGGTCTCCCGCCCTCCCGGGACCGCTCGCTCGAAGTGGGCCCCGGGGCTCCGTGCACGCTAGGGTGCCATCGGCGCGCGCTCGCGCGCGGAACGTCCCACCCGGAGGGTCCGTGTCCCGTTTCCTGCTGCTCAAGTCATTGCTCGGGCCGCTGCTGAAGCTCCTGTTCCGGCCCCGGGTGGAGGGTGCCGACCGCATCCCCGGTGAGGGTCCGGTGATCCTGGCGGGCAACCACCTCACCTTCATCGATTCGATGATCCTGCCGTTGGTCACCGGTCGGCGGGTGTACTTCATCGGCAAGAACGAGTACGTCACCGGCAGGTCGCTCAAGGGCCGGCTGATGGCGTGGTTCTTCACCGGTGTCGGCATGATCCCGGTGGACCGCGACGGCGGACACGGGGGCGTGGCCGCACTGATGACGGGGCGTCGGGTGTTGGAGGAGGGCAAGTGCTTCGGGATCTATCCCGAGGGCACCCGTTCCCCCGACGGGCGGCTGTACCGGGGCCGCACGGGGATCGCCCGACTCACCCTGATGACCGGTGCCCCGGTGGTGCCGTTCGCGATGATCGGCACCGACCGCATCCAGCCGGGCGGGTCCGGGCTGCCCCGGGTCGGCCCGGGCCGCCGGGTGACGGTCCGTTTCGGCAGTCCCCTGGACTTCTCCCGTTACGAGGGCATGGACCGCGACCGCTATGTCCTGCGTGCCGTCACCGACGAGGTGATGGCCGAGGTGATGCGACTCTCCGGTCAGGAGTACGTCGACATGTACGCCACCAAGGCGAAGGCCGTGGCCTCGGCGTCCACCGTGTCGACGGTCACCCGGATGGCGTCGCGCGGATCCGCCGGACGGGACGGGGAGGACCCGGCCGCCGGGGCACGCGCCGCCTGATCCGTCCGTATCGCGTTTCGCCGCGGCCCCCGTCCACCCGATGTCCGGGTGGACGGGGGCCGCGGCGGTGTGCGTGTCCCCGGAGGTGCCCGGGGCCCCGTCCCGGGGTCCCTTCCGGGGTGCGGACGTCACCGGGAGGGGACGGGGCCGCCGGCTACGATGGGCGCCGGCGTGCCGACCGGCCGTCCACCCGCCCCGAGGAGCCCGCATGCAGAC
>NZ_VKHT01000118.1 GCF_014141535.1 Streptomyces alkaliphilus
GCCGGACGGCCGACCCGGGGACCCCGGCCCGCTCCCGAACGGAACGGCCCCGTCCCGCTCCGTCGCCTGCCTGCTGCACACCCACCGAGGATCAGGAGTCTCATGACCGCCGCCCCGTCCCGTACCACCGTCCCCACCGGCCGCCCGGCCGCCGAGGCCGTCGACGGACTGCCCACCGACTTCCGGTGGGGCGTGGCCACCTCCTCCTACCAGATCGAGGGAGCCACCGAGGCCGACGGCCGCACCCCTTCGATCTGGGACACCTTCTGCCGCGTCCCCGGAGCCGTCGAGGGCGGCGAGAACGGGGACGTCGCCTGTGACCACTACCGGCGGATGCCGCAGGACGTCGCGCTGATCGCCGGTCTCGGTGTGGACACCTACCGTTTCTCCCTGGCCTGGCCCAGGATCCAGCCGCACGGCTCGGGGCCCGCCAACGCCCGTGGCCTGGCCTTCTACGACCGTCTGGTCGACGAGCTGCTCGCCCGCGACATCACTCCCTGGGTCACCCTCTACCACTGGGACCTGCCCCAGGAGTTGGAGGATGCCGGCGGCTGGCCCCTGCGGGACACCGCCGAGCGTTTCGCGGACTACGCGGCCCTGGCGTACGCGGCCCTCGGCGACCGGGTCCGCCACTGGACCACTCTCAACGAACCCTGGTGCTCGGCCTGGTTGGGCTACCACACCGGCGAACACGCCCCCGGTCGCAGGAACTTCGGCGACGCCATGCACGCCGTGCACCACCTGCTGCTGGGTCACGGACTGGCCTCCCGGCGACTTCGTGAGGCCGCCGGAAACCGGCCGCTGGAACTGGGCATCACCCTCAATCTCGGGCACCACGCCCCGGCCGGCGACTCCGCGGCGGACGTGGCGGCCGCCCGGGCCGCCGACGGCATGGGGACCCGGCTCTACCTCGACCCCCTGGTGCACGGCCGCTACCCGGAGGACGTCCTGGAGTCGCTCGCCGCCCGCGGTGTCACCATGCCCGTTCGCGACGGCGACATGGAGACCATCGCCGCCCCACTGGACGTGTTGGGGGTCAACTACTACTCCAGCCACCTGCACAGCGGGACGGCGGAGGACGGCTCCACCACCGACGCCGAGGGCCTGCCCGTGGTGCGCGGTGTCGCCCACGGACGCCCGCGCACCGCGATGGGATGGGAGATCGTCCCCGAGGGACTCACCGAACTGTTGCTGCGGTTGCAACGGGACTACGGCCTGCCCACGGTCATCACCGAGAACGGCGCGGCCTTCGAGGACCGGCCGGCGGCCGACGGATCGGTGCCCGACCTCGACCGCATCGCCTATCTGGACGACCACATCCGGGCGGTGGCCCGGGCCCGACAGCGGGGGGCGGACGTGCGCGGCTACTTCGCCTGGTCCCTGATGGACAACTTCGAATGGGCGTACGGCTACGCGAAACGGTTCGGGATCGTCCGGGTGGACTACGACACCCAGCGGCGCACGGTCAAGGACAGCGGCCGGTGGTACGCCGACACCATCCGGGCCACCCGGGGCCGCTGAGTCGTGCGGAGCCCGGGGGCCGCGGGGCCGGCCGGGTGGGCCCGGAAAGGGGGCCCGGGGTCCACCGGGCCCCCTTCCACCGGACCGTTCCCGCGCGTCGGCGGGCCGACGGGGCACCGGCCCCCGTCGGATCACCCGGCCGCACCGGAGCGGCCCTTCCCCGCCCCGGCCCCGAGCGGGGGCCGGGGCGGGATCCGAGAGGGCCCGCCGGTCCGTTCCGGTGACGGAACGGACCGGCGGCTCCGTGTCGCGGTGTCTTCTCGATCAGGCCACGGTGAGGTCGGCCGGACGGGAGTTCTGTCCGCTGCCACCGGCGTTGAAGCCCAGCGTCACCGAACCGCCGTCCGGCACCGAACGGTTCCAGTCCACGTTGGAGCAGGTCACCCGGTTGCCCTGCTGGGAGCACTCGGCGTTCCACGCGTTGGTCAGCCGCTGATCGCCGGGGAAGGTCCAGGAGACGGTCCAGCCGTTGAGCGAGGCGCCGGAGCAGGAGACGGCCACCTCGCCGGTGAAGCCGCCGGACCACTCGTTGGGCACCCGGTACTCCGCGGTGCAGCCGGTGCCGGGGGAGCCCCCGGTGCCGCCGGTGCCCGCGGTCGCGCCACCGTCGGAGGAACCCGAGGTGGTGCCCGAAGTGCTACCGGCGGTGGTGCCCGAGGTGGTCCCGGCGGTGGTACCGCCCGAGGACCCCCCGTCCCGGGCGTTCTGGGCCAGCTCGTGGGCGATCTCGGGGTTGAATTGGCCGGCCGGTCCGGCGCAACCGTCCACCTCGCCCGGCGGCTTGATCCAGAAGTAGGCGTGGATCTGCGGGTCACCGGTGTTCGCGGTGGGGGCGATACCCACCCCGCGACCGCGCGGGTCGCACCACTCGCTGTCGGCCGTCGGCCCCAGGCCGTTGCGGCTGGTGTCGATGATGGCGCCGAGTCCGGAGCCGCCCAGATGGTTCAACACGTTCTTGGTGAAGGCCACCTCGTCCGGGGTCGCCCGGAAGTTGGAGGCGTTGCTGAAGATGCCGTTCCCGTTCTGCACCACGCCGGCGGCGCGCAGGCGCTCGGCTATCACGGCGGGACTGTGCCACGAGGAGTGGCCGGCGTCGTAGTAGACCCGGGCGGAGGGGTTGGCCGAGCGGATGACCTGACCGGCCCGGGAGAGCGAGGCGTAACGGGCGGCCCGCTCCTGCTCGCTCAGGCAGTGGACCAGGGCCAGCGCGTCCGGTTCGAGGATCACCACGACCGGTCCGCTGCCCAGGCCGGCGGCGAAACCGTCGATCCAGCTGTCGTACGCGGCCAGGTTCGGCGCGCCACCGGCCGAGGCGCCGCCGCAGTCGCGGTTCGGCATCTGGTAGGCCACCAGCACCGGGACCTGTCCGGCGGCGGCGGCCGGACCGGTGACGGCCCGAACGTCCGACGTGACGGTGGAGGGGCTGTAGTAGGCGAACCAGATGCCCTGGGCGCGCTCGCCGATGACCCGACTGATGAGTGGCTGTCGGGGGTCGCCCTGGTTGGCGGCGGTCCAGCGCGCCACCTGGGAATCGGGGTCCCGGTAGAAGTTGGTGCCGGACGGCAGTTCGGCGGACGCCTGTTGCGGCATGGCGAACATCAGGCCGCCCGCCAGAGCGGCGACCACACCGCCGACGAGCGCCCCGAGACGTTTGCGCCGGGGCCGGTGGTGCCTACGGCTCTTGTTGATCACTTCGCTACTCCGCATCTTTCCCGTGGGGGAGTCGACCGGCCCGATGCGAGACAGGGCGCGGTGACAGGTTGCGATGGGAGCGCTCCCATGGTCCGGCAGGCTACAACGTCCCGTCGAACCTGTAAACGCGTCGCGTCGGGGGAAACGGTCTCCGGTTCCACCCCTGGCCGCCTCCGGCGGTCATCGTTCCCCTCCCGTGCCCTGTCGCGCGAGGGGGACGACCGACTCCTTCGCCGGAGCCGCGCCCGGCTCCCCGGAGGGGATCCGCACCGCCAGGGCGAGGGTGTCGTCCGGATGCAGGATGACGGTGTGCATGTCCTCCGCCACCGCTCCCGGAACCTCCGCCAACGGACGCCGGGCGTGCTTGCGCACCGACTCCATCAACCGGACCTCGCCCTCGCGCGGGTCGCGACGACTCTCGGTCAGGCCGTCGGTGTAGAGCATCACCAGATCCCCCGGGCCCACCGGGGTCCGCAGCAACCGCTCGCTGCCCGGCAGGGGGAAGCCGATGCCCCGGCCGGGCACCTCCAGGTACTCGGCCGTGCCGTCCTCGTGCACCAGGAGCGCGGGCGGATGGCTGCCGTTGGCCAGTTCCAGGACGCCGGTGCGCAGGTGGACGCGGGCCAGCAGCACCGTCGCCATCAGGTGCCGGTCCAGGGGCAGCAGCACCTCGTCGGTGCGCGCCACGATCGACTCCAGGGGATGCCCCTCCAGCGCGAGGGTGCGTACCGCGTGGGTCACCGTCAGCGCGCTGCGGGTGCTGGTCACGCCGTGTCCGAGCGCGTCCACCACCGTGATGTGCACCGAACCGTCCGGCAGGACGAACCAGTCGTACAGGTCCCCGCCGGTGGGGGCGTCGGTGCCGGCGGGCTCGTAGTGCACCGCCAGTTCCAGCCCCGAGAGCTCCAACGGGGGAGGACGCAACGCGTCCTCCAGCTCCCGCAGGATCTGGCCGTGGGCGGTCCGCAACCGCTCGTCCCGCTCCTCCAACTGGACGTACAGCGCGAGCACGCCCCGGTTGGTCTCGGCGAGTTCGTGCTCCAGCTCCCGGCGGGTGGCGGCCAGGGTGTCCATTCGCGCCAGGACCGCGAGCAGTTCCTCCTCGACCGCGTCGCCGTCCGAGGCCTCGGATTCCGCGACACCGTGGGGGGCCTCCGGCAGCGGGACCCGCCAGACCAGCGTCCCGTCCGCCTCCACCCCGGGCGGCAGCGGCAGGTTCTCGGTGCTCAGCCTCCGCCCGGTGCCGGCCGGACGACACCCGACCACCAGCATGCCCGGGCGGCCGTCCCCGTCCCGCTCCACCGAGGAGCTCAACCGCACACACCGGCGGGCGGCGAACTCCCCGCGTGCCGCGGCGGTCACGGACAACACCAGGCGGGCTCGCATCTCCACGGGCAGCCGGTGGTTCAGGGCCAGTCGGCGCACCGCGCGCCGCAACCGGTCCGGGGCGCAGTGACGGCTGGTCTCAGAGGTCATGGGTCCTTCGTGTCCCGAGGGTCAGCACCGTGCTGTCGTCACGGGCGATGCGGTGGGCGTGGGTCAGGGCGGCGGCCAGCAGCGGTGCGGGCAGACGCAGAAGGAAGGGTGATGGCGACCTGATCCAGCGCTCGTCGATGCCGTCGGTGTGGAGCACGACCGTCGATCCGGGCGATGGGCTCACGCGCCGTACCATCGGTCGGGGCATGTTCCAGCCGACAATACCCGGCGGGCCGGAGGCGGCTGTGGTGATGGTGCCGTCCGGGGACACCACCCGACACCGGATGTTGCCCACCCCGCACCACTCGGTGGACCCCCGCCCGGTGCGCAGCACCGCCACGGCCGCGCCCCGGGTGTGCCGCAATCCCTTGTTCAGGGCGATCAGGATCTCCGGCAGTGGCCGGGCCGGGTCCCGTCGGTGCACGCGAACAGCCGCCCGGGCCACCTCGGCGGCCGTCTCGCCGTGCCCCAGCGCGTCCACCAGGACCAGGGTGCGCACACCGTCCGTCTCGTCGATCCTCCAGGCGTCCCCGCCCAGACGCTCGCCCTCCACCGGAAGGCAGACGGCCCCCAGCCCGGGGTCGGCCACCGGACTTCCGGGGGCGGAGAGCCGGGCGGCGGCCACGGTCCCCGTGCCCCGCTCGGTGCGCACCGTGAACTCGTCCGAGATGCGGCGGATCGCTCCCAGCCCACCGCCCAGCGTGCCGGTGGTGCTGTAACCGTCGGTCATGCACAGGGCGAGATCCGCCATGCCGGGCCCCCGGTCGACGGAGATGATCTCCATCGTGTCCCCCGGCGGGAGCGGCTGGAGATAGATCACGCCCCCGGAGGCGTGCTTGGTCAGATTGCCGGCGAGTTCACCGGCGATCACCGCCGCCCGTTCGGCCAGGGAGTCGGTCCACCCCAGGGACGAAGCGATGGACCGGGCCACGGACCCGGCGTGCTGGACGGAACTCTCGTGGTCGATGCGGATCTGTTCGGTGAGCGGTTGGGGCACCGGCTCACCGCTCGGTCCAGCGGATGGCACTGACGGTGGTGCCGACCCCCGGCTCGGTGTGGATGCGGAACTCGTGCATCAGCCGTCGGGCGCCGCCCAGGCCGTGGCCCAGACCGGCTCCCGTCGTGTATCCGTCCTCCAGCGCCTGCTCCACGTCCACTATGCCGGGACCCTCGTCCCGGGCCACCAACAGCAGGCCGGAGCGGCCGTGGCGGTTCAGGCGCTCCAGGGCCATGGTGCCGCCCCCGCCGTGGATGTAGGTGTTCCGCGCCAGTTCGCTGGCGGCGGTGACCACCCGGGTCTGATCGATGAGGCTGAAGCCGCACTCCAGGGTGGCGGCGCGCACCGCGTGCCGCACCACCAGGAGGTCCTCCTCCGTGCGCACCTCGTGCACGGCGGGCGTGTCGAAGGGGACCCCCGGCACGCCGTTGGACGGGCCGACGGGGTCCGGCGCCGTGCGGGGCGCGGGACGGGAACGCCGTGGGGCGACCACCTCGTCGGTCATCTTCACCGGGTGCCCCTCTCCGGGGGTTGTGAACCGTGATACCAGCCGAGGGCCTGCATGCCCCGTTCGGCGGTGAGAGCGGTTTCGACGCCCTCCAGCGCCAGTCCCAGCTCCACCAGCGTGATGGCCACCGGCGGGCGCATGCCCGCCACCACCACCCGCGCCCCCAGCAGGCGCGCGGTGGTGGTCAGCTCGCTGAGGGTGCGGGCGACGAAGGAATCGATGATCTCCAGGCGCGAGATGTCGATGAGCACACCCGCCGGGCCCTCGGTGGCGATGCGTTCGGTCAGTTCGTCGGTGAAGGCTCGGGCGGTCTTGTCGTCCAACTCGTCCAACAGGCCGGTGACCAGCACGTTCCCCAGGCGCAGGATGGGAACCCCGGCGGGTACGGGAGCGTTCATCGGGCCGCCGCCTGGTCGCCGGAGACCCCGGGGGCGTCCGTGATCCGCACCGCCGCCGCGAGGGCGTCGGCCAGGGTGGTGCGGGTCAGGATGGTGGACAGGTCGATACCGAGCTGGGCGATGGTCTGGGCGATCGCCGGCCGGATGCCGCTGATCACGCAGTCGGCGCCCATCAGACGGACGGCGTTCACGGTCTGCATGAGGTGCTGGGCGACGGAGGTGTCCACGGCCGCGACACCGGTGATGTCGATGATGGCGACCTGCGCCTCGTGGGTCTGGATGGCCTGCAGCAGGTTCTCCATGACCACCTGGGTGCGGGTGGTGTCCAGGGTGCCGATCAGCGGCACGGCCAGGACGTGTCTCCACAGCTGGACGACCGGGGTGGAGAGTTCCATCAGCTGCCGGCTCTGCCGGCTGATGATCTCCTCGCGGCCGGTGACGTAGATGTCGAAGCTCAGCGCGCCGGCGGCGTCCAGCAGACGGTTGACGGTCAGCGCGACGGCGAGCAGTTCGTCGGTGTCCGCCACGCGGCGCTGCACCGACTCCAGCAGCGCCTCCTTCAGTGACAGGACGGCCAGCGAGGTCACGGTGGGCGCGGTGCCCAGCCGGGCCCGCTGGAGCGAGAAGTCGGTCACGGCGGCCCGAAGGTCCTCGTGGGAGGTCACCACGCGGGCCACCGGCAGGTCGCTCTCCAGTCCGGCGCGCAGGGCGGCGATCAGCGCGTCGGCCTCCCCGCGCAACTCGGTCTCGCTGATGCTCGAACCCACCGCACCCTGCTCGATCTGGAGCTGCACCCACCGATCGGCGATTTCCTCGTCGCGATCCGCCAGCACGCTCGTGAGGTGATCCCGCACGGCGGCCTCGCTGACACTCACCATGAAATCCTTCGCTGTTGTCTGGTCGGGGCCGGTCGATTCCCGCGTGACGACCCGGCTCCGTGGTACACCCGGAATGGCATCCGGTGTACCACACATGGACAACGACCAAGCCGCGCCATTCGTTTCCGAACGGCAAATGTTAGCGCTGCCCGGCAGGTCACCGAAAGCCGAAGTACCGACAGTGACACACAACCTGCGCAACCCGCGGCCCGGAGGAGGGCGGTCCCGTGTGATACGGCTCGCATCCGGGCGGGGGCGCACGAGAGGCGGCCGGTCGACACCTTTCCCGCCCTCGTGACCCGGCCCCATGGCCCTTCGACTGGCCCTTCGACGAATGACCCCCCTACGAAACGGAGCACTCGATGGCCGTTCGGCCCCTCGGCGAGGACCCCCGAGACCGGGGCCCGCAGACGGCCCGGGCCGTCTGCGGGCCCGATCGCGTCCTGCGGGCGGACCCCGATCCCGGTGGGAAACCGGCCGGTGAGGCGGGGGACGCGGCGGCCCGGGCCGCCGCCCGTCTGGTGGAATTGTGGGAGGAGACGGGGATCCGCGCCGGGAGCCCGGTGCCGCCGGCCCAGTTGCGGGCGCTGGGGGTGCTGGCGGCCGAGCAGCCGTTGACCTGTGGGCGGCTGGGGGCCCGACTGCACCTGACGCCCTCCGCGGCGGGTCGCCTGTGCGCCCGGATGGAGGACGCGGGCTTGCTGTGGCGGAGGCGGGCCGCGGGGGATCGTCGGCGCACCGAGCTGGTGCTCACGCCGGGAGGGCGGCGCACGCTCCTGGCCGTCCGCGCCCACCGTCGCGAGGTGCTGCGGGAACTGCTGGGCGAGAGTCCGGGCGCGCCCGGGAACGAGGAGTCGGCCCCGGGCGGGGCGGTGGC
>NZ_VKHT01001180.1 GCF_014141535.1 Streptomyces alkaliphilus
CTCCGCCCCCTCTCACGACCGCCGCCGCGGCCACCGGCACGCCCCCGGGCGCCGACTCCCTCTCCTCCGTGCTCTCCGCCGCCGCGGCCACCGCCACCGCCTCCGGCGAGGACACCCGGCTCCCCGTCACCGTCCTCTCCGGCTTCCTCGGCGCCGGCAAGACCACCCTGCTCAACCGGATCCTCGCCAACCGCCGCGGCCTGCGCGTCGCGGTCGTCGTCAACGACATGAGCGAGATCAACATCGACGCCTCCCTGGTCCGTGAGGGCAGCGCCCTCTCCCGCACCGAGGAACGCCTGGTCGAGATGACCAACGGCTGCATCTGCTGCACCCTGCGCGAGGACCTGGTGGAGGAGGTGGAACGCCTCGCCCGGCAGGGACGGTTCGACCACGTGCTGATCGAGTCCAGCGGCATCTCCGAACCCATGCCGGTCGCCGCCGGCTTCGCCTTCCCCCTCCCCGACGGGGACGGCACCGTCCTCGGCGACCTCGCCCGTCCGGACACCATGGTGACCGTCGTCGACGCCCGCAACTTCCCGCGCGAACTGGCCCGGGGCGACGACCTGCGGGAACGCGACCTGGCCACCGCCGAGGACGACGACCGCACCATCAGCGACCTGCTGGTGGACCAGGTCGAGTTCGCCGACGTCATCCTGCTCAACAAGATCGACCTCGTGGACCCCGCCGAGGCCGACAGCCTGGAGCACCTGCTGCGGCGCCTCAACCCCGCCGCCCGGATCCACCGCACCGAACACGGCCGGATCGACCCCTCCCTGGTCCTGGGCACCGGCCTGTTCGACCCGGTGAAGGCCGAACAGGCGCCGGGTTGGGTGGCCGAACTCAACGGCGACCACGTCCCGGAGACCGAGGAGTACGGCATCTCCTCCCTGGTCTTCCGCGACCCCCGCCCCTTCCATCCCGAGCGGCTGTGGAACCTGCTCACCGGCCCGCTGGACCGCGGCGAGCACGGCACGGTGATGCGCTCCAAGGGCTTCTTCACCCTCGGCTCGCGCCCCGGCGTGACCGGCCTGTGGTCACAGGCCGGCGCCGTCGCCCGCTTCGAACCGCTGGAGATGAACGGTCCGGATCCCCACGGGCACGGACACGACCACGGGCACGGGCACGGGCACGGACACGGGCACGGGCACGGGCACGGCGCTTCCGCGGAGCCGGTCGCCGGCCGGGGTCAGGAACTGGTGTTCATCGGCATCTCGCTGCGCCCCGACTCCCTGCGCGAGGCCCTGACCGCCTGCCTGCTCACCGACGCCGAACGGGAACGCGCCGCCCTCGACCCGGACTCCCTCCCCGACCCCTTCCCGGCCTGGAACCTCTGCGACACCGACCACTGAACCGGTCCGACCGACCACCGGC
>NZ_VKHT01001181.1 GCF_014141535.1 Streptomyces alkaliphilus
GCCCCGCCCGGCCGGCGCGGAGGCGTCGGCCGGGCGGGCGGGGACCGTCGGCGACGGTCGGCCCGAGGTGCTCATGATCCCCCTCAGACCATTCCGGCTTCCCGGAGGAGTTCCAGGGTCCGCTCCAGGGAGTCCAGATCGGTGAGGTCGATCTCCGGGGCCTCGATGGACTCCAGCGGGGGCAGCCCCTCCACCGGGCTGGTGACGCCGGCGGCCAGCGGGTACTCCTTGGTCTCCTCCGCGAAGTACAGCTGGGCCTCCTCGGAGAGCAGGAAGTCCACGGCCGCCAGGGCCGCCTCCTCCTGATCGCCCCGGGCGGTGACGCCGACGCCGGCGACGTTGATCAGGGAGCCCGGGTCGCCACCCGGCAGGAAGTGCAGGCGGGCGTCGAGGTTCTCCTCGCCCTCCTCGGCGGCCTTGGCGAACCAGTAGTAGTGATTGATCAGGCCGAGGTCGACCTCACCGGCGTTCACCGCGTCGAGGATGGCACCGTTGCGCTCGTAGACCTCGCCGTGCTCCCGCAGGTCGGTCAGCCACTCCAACGCGGCGTCCTCGCCCTCCAGGACGCGCAGGGCGGTGACGAAGGACTGGAAGGAGGCGTTGGTCGGGGCGTAGCCGACCCGCCCTTCCCAGCGGGGGTCGTTCAGCTCCGTGTAGGAGGTGGGGAGTTCGGACTCCTCGACGTTCTCGGAGTTCCACACCACGACCCGGGCGCGGCCGGAGACCCCGATCCAGTCGTCGGCCGAGCCGCGGAAGGCCGGATCCACCTCCTCCAGGGTGGTGGCGGGCAGTTCGCGCAGCAGACCCTCGCGGGAGAGCGCGCCCAGGGCGCCGGCGTCCTGCGCGATGAACAGGTCGGCACCGGTGCGGTCCCCCTCCTCCAGCAGGGCGGCGGCGAGTTCGGCCGTGTCTCCGTAGCGGACGGTGATGTCCAGGCCGGTGGCCTCCTCCATCCGCGTGATCAGGGGGGCGATGAGCTCCTCGTTGCGTCCGGAGTAAACGGTCAGTTCGCCCGTGCTCCCCGCTGTCGCCTCCTCGGCGCCCGTGTCGCTCCCCGGGGTCTCGTCGGCGCCGCAGGCCACGAGGGTGGTCAGCAGCACGGCGGCCCCGGCGAGGGCGGCTGTCCGGCGGTGGCGTCGCATGAACCGGCCTTTCTGTCGGCACGCCCGGAAAAGGGCATGTCGTGGATGGTGCCCCCGCGGGGGCACCCTTCTCCGGGTGGTTCCCGGACCGTCCTCCATCAGTAAGGTAAACCTCACCTAAGGGTCAAGGGGGGAAATCACACCGCGGGTATCGATTGATCGACGAAACCGACCGGCGTACCGGTGGAACACCCCCGCCCCGGGCGCCCCACCGCGGCTGACGACCCG
>NZ_VKHT01001182.1 GCF_014141535.1 Streptomyces alkaliphilus
CCCTTCGAGAGGGTGGCTTCACCACCCACGCCGAAGCCCTCCGATGGTGCGGGGACGCCCTTGCGGGAAAGGCGGCTTCCGGGCCACCGACGAGCAGACGGAAGAGGCGTTCCGAGATGCCATCGGCATCGACCACGCCGACCTCATCCCCCTGGCCGAGCACCACACGCCCGAGGGCACCAGCTACCACCTGCTCCACCACGCCGCAGCCACCTGGGGCACCCCCGGCGAGCCCCAGCTCATAGCCCTCCACCTGTGGCGCGACCTGCGCGAGAAGACCTTCGGTTTCACCCACGCACCGCTGCCCCTGGTCGCCATGGCCCGGTCCTGGCTCGTCCACCGCGGCTGTCCCCGCGAGAAGATCCGCCTGGCGCCGGACACGGGCACAGCGGCGGCCGACGAGACGACCCGCGCGTTGGAAGACCGCCTCACGTACGAGGGCAACCACTTCGCCCTCCTGGACAGCTACACCGACGACGATCCCGACCACGCCGCGACCGTCGTGATCCTGCGCTCCCTCGACGAGCACAGCCCCTCACCGTTCCGCGTCCTGCACGAGACCGTCGACACCGCCTCCCGAACCCACACCCTTCGAGAGGGTGGCTTCACCACCCACGCCGAAGCCCTCCGATGGTGCGGGGACGCCCTTGCGGGAAAGGCGGCCCCACTGCCCCCCTTCCGGCCCACGGTCCGACCGGGCCCGCAGCCGATCGGTGTTCCTCCGGGAGTCGGCCACCGCTCCGCGGGGCGCGGACGCTGAGCGCTTTTCCCGGAAAGCCGCACAACATAGACGGGCACCGCCGGTTGGGCAAACCGGCGAATCCACGGATTCTGATTGCGGCCAACGCAACGGAACGCCCGGCCCGCATCTCTTCGCATTCCCGGTTCTCGAAGAACCTCATTCGGTGTGCGCGTTTCCCGACCCGCCACCGCGAGTCCTGCGATGAGGCCGGGTCGGGATGATTCGACGCCCCGATTTTCCATCCCCGCCATGGTTCACCATCTGGAAAGGAAACCCCTGTGTCCGACGGGACAGACGATGTCGTGGACGTTCTCACCGAACAGATCGAGCGCCGTTTCGACATGAGCATGGACGAGCTGAGGGCCGCGGTCGCGGCGGCCCCGGAGGCCCACGGCGAGGCCACCGAACTCGTGCGCTGGCACGCCCTGCTCACCGAGGCCCAGACCGCCGTGGACACAGCGGAGGACGACCTTCTCCGAGCGATGGAGACGCAGACCGACAGGATCGACGACCCCACCATGGACATCGCCCGGCGAGCCAACAACGCCGTCTTCGCCCGTGACGGGCGCGCCATGGTCGTGCGCTGGCTGCTGGACCCCGAGGCCCCCGGCAAGCGAGGGCCCACCGC
>NZ_VKHT01001183.1 GCF_014141535.1 Streptomyces alkaliphilus
CTCCCGGTCGATGACGAGCGTGGAGGGGATGCCCTGCGGGGGGAGGGTGTTGCGGGGGAACTCCAGGATGAGGTTCCCCTTGGGGTCGAAGAAGCTGGGGTACTCGATGCCGTAGGTGCGGTCGAAGGCGCGGGCGTTGGCCGCCTCCAGGTCCCGGGTGTTGATGCCGATGAACTGCACCCCCCGGTCCTCGGTGTCGGCGGCGACCGCCGCGAGGTTGGGCGCCTCGGCACGGCAGGGCGCGCACCACGAGCCCCAGACGTTGAGCACCACGACCTGTCCCCGGTAGTCGGCCAGGGCGAGCGGCTCGCCGTGGGTGGACTCCCCGGTGAGGTCGGGGACCTGCTTGCGTTCCCCCGCCGGGACGGTGGTGACCAGCCCGGTGCCCTCGACGATGTTGCTGTCACCGCCGGAGGCCCCGGCGCTCTCGCCGGAACAGGCGGACAGGGCGAGCATCCCCGCCGCCGCGCAGACCAGGGCCCGAAGGGCCCGACTGCGGGGGCGGACGCGAGCGGCGCGGCGAGCGATCATGTGAAAAGTTTCCCATGCGGGTTTTCGGGGCATCACCGCGCCCCCCTTGTCCGGAATGATCCACCCGGAACGAGCCGGTGGGGCGCCTGCGGACGGCGGTCGCAGGGGCGCCGGCCGACGGGCCGGACGTCGGCCGCTCAGGCGCCGGCGCCCTTGGCGCCCCCGGCCCGCAGGTGCGGCGGGACCAGATCGATCACCGGCTCGCTGTAACCGACCGAGACGATCTCGTCGTCGAGGTAGGTGAAGGAGGTCAGGGAGGCGAGGGTGCACTGCCGCTTGCGCGGGTCGTGCCACAGCCGGCGGCCCTCCACGAAGCTGCGCAGGATCCAGATCGGCAGCTGGTGGCTGACGCAGACCGCCTCGTGGCCGCGCGCGGCGTCCCGGGCGGCGTCCAGGGCCGCCTTCATGCGCACCACCTGCTGCACGTACGGCTCGCCCCAGGAGGGACGCACCGGATTGCGCAGGTGGACCCAGGCGCCCGGGCGGCGCCAGGCACCGTCGCCGGGACCGACCGGGCTCCCCTCGAAGACGTTGGCGGCCTCGATCAGTCGGGAGTCGGTGGCCACCTCCAGGTTCCGCAGGGCGGCGATCGGCGCGGCGGTCTCCTGCGCCCGCTCCAGCGGGGAGGCGACCACGTGGGTGATGTCGCGGGGGGCCAGGTGCTCGGCGACCCGGTCGGCCATCTTCCGCCCCAGGTCGGAGAGGTGGTAGCCGGGCAGGCGGCCGTAGAGGACGCCCGTGGGGTTCTCCACCTCGCCGTGACGCATGACGTGCACGACCGTGCGCACGGGCGCGGCGGGGGCGGTGTCCGGGGACGGGGACTGCTCGGGGACGGAGG
>NZ_VKHT01001184.1 GCF_014141535.1 Streptomyces alkaliphilus
CCCGCGTCCGGTGCTTCCCTCCCGCGCCCGAACGGCCGGCACAGACGCCCCGGTCCCCTGCGGCCCACCGGGGGAGATTTCCGCCTTCGGACCCGAGCGGTGCGCTTCGCGGTTGTCCCGGCGCTCCTGGTCTCGGCCCTCGCCACCGCCGTGATCACCTTTGTGCTGCGGATCGGCGAGACCTCGGAACGCGCGCCGCTCGGCCTCCTGGCCGTGATTCTGGGCGGTGCCCTGTTGCTGGTGTGCCTGATCGTCGCCGCGGCCGCCTACCTGGCCGCGGGGGAGAGCCGAACCCAGACGGCGCGAATCATCGCGCTGCGTCGACACACGGCCCGTGCGCGGGGAGACCTGCACGAGGTCGTGGGCAGGGTCGAACGGGGGGAACCCGTGGAGGCGCCGGGCCAGGCCCCCACCCTCTCCCCCTCCGGTGGACGGGAGACGAGCCTGGATCTGCTCGCCCACGAGATCGCCTTGGACCGGTACGCCGCCCACGATGCCCTGGCCCGGGCCACGGCGGTGGTCCGCGACAGCGCCAGCGGCAGTGATGAGAAGGTCGAGGTCTTCGGAAACCTCGCCCGCCGCCTGCAGTCGCTCGTCCATCGCGAGATCGAGCTGCTGGACGAGTTGGAGAACGAGGTCGAGGATCCCGAATTCCTCAAGGGCCTGTTCCAGGTGGATCACCTGGCCACCCGAATTCGCCGTTACGCGGAGAACCTGGCGGTCCTGGGAGGAGCCGTGCCCCGGCGTCAGTGGACCCGTCCGGTGGGGATGACCGAAGTGATGCGCTCGGCCGTGGCCGAGGTGGAACACTACTCCCGGGTCAAGCTCGTGCCGCCCATCGAGGGCACGTTGCGCGGTCACGTGGTCGCCGACGTCATCCACCTCCTCGCCGAACTGGTGGAGAACGCGACCAGCTTCTCCTCGCCGCAGACCGTGGTGGTCCTCCGGGCCCAAAGGGTGACCGCCGGCTTGGCCGTGGAGGTGGAGGACCGTGGCCTGGGCATGCCCGCCGAGGAACAGCGGCGGATGAACGCCCTCCTGTCGGGCGCCGAGCGGATCGATGTCGGCGAGTTGTTGAGAGACGGCCGCATCGGCCTGTTCGTCGTTTCGCAGTTGGCACGGCGCCACAACATCGTGGTGCAGTTGCAGAGCAACATCTATGGGGGCATCCAGGCTGTGCTCGTCCTCCCGGCGCAACTGCTGGGGGACGACGAGATCACCTCCGTGGAGTCGCCCGGGGAGGACCGCACCCCCTCCGCGGTCCGTGCCATCGACGCCGTTCCCGGCTCCCCGTTCGGCGAGACCCCCCGGGCGCCCTCCGGGGACCTGCCCGAAGGCGGTTCCGATTTCGTCCCTCCCGCCCCCGGGG
>NZ_VKHT01001185.1 GCF_014141535.1 Streptomyces alkaliphilus
CCCACCACCCGCCCGCCGGTGGCGGTACCGGCCAAGCGGATCGAGCTGGCCAAGGCCAATGGCAGTGCGGGGGCCGGCGTGGAGGCCGGTGCCGGTCCCTCGTCGGCGAAGCGGGCGATCACCGGACCCGAGGGCGCCGGCGACGGCGTCGGGTCGACGATCGACTGACCCCCGGCCCGGGGTCCGCCGAGCGGTCGGTGGGCCCGGGTCGCCGCGGGGCCGGTGGGTCCCGTGGGAATGTCACACGCGCCCCTCGGGTTGTTCCGGGGGGCGCGTCGGCGTTGTGTCGCGCCCCGCCCCGGCCCCGGGGCGGTCGGCCGGCGGACGCGCCGGACCAGCACAACGGAAGAGGACACGATGACCGACCCGGTGACCCGGGCCACCGACGGTGCGCCCATCGGCGAGTTCGACGAGAAGCGCGCCGAGAACGCCGTCCGCGAACTGCTGATCGCCGTCGGAGAGGACCCCGACCGCGAGGGCCTGCGCGACACCCCCGCCCGGGTGGCCCGCTCCTACCGGGAGATCTTCGCCGGTCTGTGGCAGACCCCCGAGGACGTCCTCACCACCACCTTCGACCTCGGCCACGACGAGATGGTGCTGGTCAAGGACATCGAGGTGTTCTCCAGCTGTGAGCACCACCTGGTGCCGTTCACCGGGGTCGCGCACATCGGCTACATCCCCTCGGCCAGCGGCAAGATCACCGGTCTGTCGAAGCTGGCCCGACTGGTCGACGTCTTCGCGCGCCGCCCGCAGGTGCAGGAGCGGCTGACCACGCAGGTCGCCGACTCGTTGATGCGGATCCTGGAGCCGCGGGGGGTGATCGTGGTCATCGAGTGCGAGCACATGTGCATGACGATGCGTGGTGTGCGCAAGCCCGGCGCCAAGACCACCACCTCGGCGGTGCGCGGCCAGCTCCGCGACTCGACCACCCGCGCCGAGGCGATGTCCCTCATCCTCTCCCGCTGACTCCCGCCGACTCGGCCCCCGACGCACTGCCCCGCCGCCGCGCGGGATGTCCCCGCCCGGCGGTGGGGACATCCCGTCCCCACTCTTGACAGGGGCATGACTTCGCCGGCTTCATGGGGGTGTCGAACCCGGGTCGACGCCTCCGGGAGGTCACGGGGACACGCTGCGGTACGCCGAGGTTTGGGAGCGCTCCCACGCGCGCCCGGGGCGGCCGCTCCGTCCTCCCCGCCCCACACCGCTCCCGGAAGCGGTGCCGGAGCCGCCGCGGAGGCATCGGGACCCCTCCGCGGCGGATCGCCCCCCACCGCACCGGCTCCGGGCTCCGCCGCCGCCCGACGGCAGGAGGGGAGGGTCCGGCGGACCGCGCCGCGGGAGTCACCGCTCCCCGGCCGGTGTCCGCC
>NZ_VKHT01001186.1 GCF_014141535.1 Streptomyces alkaliphilus
GCGTCAGATATGTATACGAGACAGCCACCGCGCCCCGGGGCGGGAGCGTGCGGTGGCGCGGGGCCGACCCGGCGCGCGGTGGAACCCGAGGGGCCGCCGGCGCCCCCGGCCCGGGCGGTACCGGCGGGCTCACTCCCGGCCGCCGGCACCACCCTCGGACGGGCCGGTGAAGCGGGGGCTGCTGAACCCCGGGTGGTCGTACCCCGGTGAGTCGTACCCCCGGCTCCGCTCGTTCCCGGTCCGCCCCTCGTTGGGACCGGCGAACCCGGGGCTGCTGTAGGACAGGCGCGGGGTGCGTCCCGCCGCGCCCTCCCGGCGGATCGGCGGGGTGCCGGGCCCCGACGGGTCGGCGGGGGCCTCCGCGTCGCGGGGCGCCTCCGCCGTGTCCCGCAGAAAGGGAAGCAACCCGCGTTCCATGAGTGCCTCCTCCCAGGCGTCGCGGGCGCGGGCCACCTCCTCCGATTCCGCCTCCCGGCGGCCCGATTCCGCCCCGCCCGCCCCGGTTTCCGAGCGGCCGGAACCGTGACGCAGCGCGGTGATCAACAATTCCGTTCCGGCGACCAGAATTCCGATCCCCATGAGGACGAGGAAGAACCAACCGGCGGTGCGGATGGTGCCCGCCGCCACGGGTTCCGGATCCATCACCCCCAGCAGGTGGCCGAGGGTGAGAAAGATCGCCGCCGCGATTCCGGCCAGTATCGGGAGCAGCACCGAGATCACGGCGGCCAGACCGGCGCCGGCGGTCCCGCCGTTCGGATCGGGCCGTCCGTCCCCACCGGTACCGCGCCCGGCCGCCCGGCGGGAACCGCGCCCATCGCCGGTCGGGGGCCCGCCGCCCGGAGCGGCGCGGCCCGCCCGGGCGTCGAGCAGGCGCCCGTACTCCACCGCCGCCACGGCGGTGATCAGCGGGGCGGCGTCCCGCGCCGTGCGGCGCAGGTTCTCGACGGTCACACGGCCGGGGCCGCGCGTTCCGGCGGAGGGGCCGTCGGCCCCGGGATGGGTCCGGCGGAGCGCTTCGTCCAACAGACGTTCGAACTCGGGACGATCCTCCGGCAGAAGATGACGTGCGGTGTTCATATGGGTTCCCCCAGTGCTCCGTTGGGCCGATACTGCCGACCGGACCGCCGGGAACGGGCGGAGAGCTTGTGGGCAGGACCGATATCGTAAAGCGGTTCGCCCTTTCCGCACAGGGAATGGCGCGATGAACTCCGTTCGGCGGCCCCGCTTTTCGGGTATTCCCCGAGTCGACGGTCCGGTCGTCCCCGGTTCCTCCCCCGCCCGGATGGGTTCCGCCGCACTCCGGACCACGACGACGCCAACACGCGAGGAACGGAGGGGAAACCGTCCCCGGGGGGAGGAGCCGGG
>NZ_VKHT01001187.1 GCF_014141535.1 Streptomyces alkaliphilus
GTCCTGCTTCGCAGGAACGACGCAACGGGCCTGCGGCCCGGTAGGCTCGAAAAGCACTGCGCGCTTTTCGAGGGCATTCCCCTTCGGGAAATGCCGGGAATTCGCTCCGCGAATTCCTTGGTGAATTGCTCCGCAATTCACCGCGCCCCGGGTCACGGGGGCGGACCCGGTGGTGGGCGGGTGCGGGAACGGTCACCGGACCATCCGTTCGAGGGACGGATGGTCTCTTCTGGTCGATCGCCTTGACGGACTTGGGGCGCCCCGGGCGTGCTGTCGGGTGGCGTGAAAACCACCGGGTCAGATGTGATGCATCACCGGTAGGTGTTGGGAAATGCGGCCACCGCCCTTTCCGGACGGGGATGATTGTCGCGTGAGGTGTTTTTCGTGGCCTGTTTCGATGAGGGGAGAACCGGTGGCCAGTGGATCGAATTCCGGTGGGGAATTCACGCTTCGGCCGCATCAGCGGGAGGCGGCAGAGGCGATCGTGCGGGGCTTGGCCGCTGTCTCCGGCGGTGAGGCACGGGGCACGGTGGTGATGGTCTCGGGCCCGGGGCCCGGGGAAAGCTATTCCTTCAGTGCCTCGTCGAGAGTGTCGCGGCATTCGATGAAGGCATCGATACCGACGATCCCCATGGTGCGTTTGATCATGTCGGTGGGGGCCACCAGACGCAGCCGCCCACCGGCCGCGCCCAGGGCCCGGTGGGCGGCGATCAGGGCGTTGAGGCCGGTGGAGTCCAGGAAAGACACCCGCCGCATATCGAGCACCAGCCACGGACGGGGGCCGGGCGGGACCGTGAGTGCCTCGGCGAAGACCGCCCTGTTGTGGTAGTCGATCTCCCCGGCGAGGGTGACCACCCGCACGCCACCGTCACCGGCCCGGGAGACCCACAGTTCCTCGGGCTCCTCGGCCCGGTCGGCACTCCAGGGATCCACCTCGCTCATGCCGCCGATCCTGACACACCGAACCCCCTTCCCCCGCGGCGCCCTCCGGGGTCCCCCGCCCGACAGAAACCCGGTGGAAGCCCTGGGAGAACCGGGTGACCCTCCCCTCCGAACCCGGGCACGCACGGGAAAACCGATGAAAGGGAAACCGTGGTGACGACACCAACCAACCACGCCGACCAACAGCAACACCGCCCCCGGGCCGCACGCCCCCCGACAGCCGCTCCGGAAGACACCGCCCGTGACATCTCCCGGTCCCGGACCTGACCACCGACTCCACCCACTCGCCCCCGACCCGACCCGACACATGGTGGAACTCACCCGATCGACGGACAGCGAACCGGTCACCAACACCTGCGCATACACTCCCGACCCCTGCCGGGGGAACCACACCACACCTCACTCACCCGCACCCCGCACCCC
>NZ_VKHT01001188.1 GCF_014141535.1 Streptomyces alkaliphilus
GCCACGGGCCGGCCCCCGCGCCCCCTCCTTCCGGGGCCGGGAGCCGGCACGCGGAGGGCCGGCCGGCGGTTCAGCGGGCCAGCACCTCCCGCAGCCGCTCCAACCCCCACCTCAGATCCTCCTCCTCGATGACCAGGGGCGGGGCGATCCGGATGGTGGAGGCCCGGGTGTCCTTCACCAGCACCCCCCGCTCCAGCATCCGTTCCGAGATCTCCCGGCCCGTGCCGAGTGCCGGGTCCAGGTCCACACCCGCCCACGGGCCGCGCCCGCGCACCGCGATCACCCCGCTGCCGGGGTCCTCCCGCAGCGCCGCCAGTTCGCGGTGGAGCACCTCGCCCAGCCCGGTCGCCCGCCGCTGCGGCTCGCCCTCCCGAAGCATCGTGATCACCTCCAGCGCCACCGCGCAGGCCAGGGGGTTGCCGCCGAAGGTGGAGCCGTGCTCACCGGGCCGGTGCACGCCCAACACCTCGTGCGACCCCACCACGGCGGAGACCGGCAACAGGCCGCCGCCCAGGGCCTTGCCCAGCAGGTACACGTCGGGGACCACCCCTTCGTGCTCGCAGGCGAAGGTGCGGCCGGTCCGCCCGAGTCCGGACTGGATCTCGTCGGCGATCATCAACACGCCGTGCCGTCGGGTCACCTCCCGCACCGTCTCCAGGTAGCCGGGCGGTGGGACGACCACCCCCGCCTCCCCCTGGATGGGCTCCAGCAGCACCGCCGCGCAGGTGCCGTCGGCCGCCTCGATCGCGGCCTCCACCGCACCGGTGTCCCCGTAGGGCACGATGTCGAAGCCGGGGGTGAAGGGGCCGTGGTCGGAGCGGGCCTCCTCATCGGTGGAGAACCCGACGATCGTGGTGGTCCGGCCGTGGAAGTTGTCGGCCGCGACGACGATCCGCGCCCGACCGGCGGGGATCCCCTTCACCCGGTACCCCCACTTGCGGGCGGTCTTGACGCCGGTCTCCACGGCCTCGGCCCCGGTGTTCATCGGCAGCACCCGATCCATCCCGCACAGGTCGGCCAACTCGGCGCAGAAGCGGCCGAACAGGTCGTGGTGGAAGGCGCGGGAGGTCAGGGTGAGGCGGTCGAGCTGGGCGTGCGCCCGGGCGAGCAGCCGGGGGTGCCCGTGGCCGAAGTTGAGCGCCGAGTAGCCGGCGAGCCAGTCCAGCAGTCGCCGACCGGTGACGTCGGTGACCCATGCCCCGGTTCCGGAGGTCAGGACGACGGGCAGGGGGTGGTAGTTGTGCGAGGAACGGGCCTCGGCGAGTTCGATGAGGGCCGCCGGGTCGGGGGTGTCGCGCGGTGTGCCCCCGTCGCGGGGATCGATGGCCGTCATGGTCCTGCTCCTCTCCGGCGGAACGCCGCCCC
>NZ_VKHT01001189.1 GCF_014141535.1 Streptomyces alkaliphilus
GGGAAGGGGGCGGTGGGCCCCGTCCCCCCTGCGGGGATCGCTCGGTCCGCCCCGGAGCCCGCCCGGCGCCGGGCGCGGGCCAGGGCCCGCCCGCCGGCGGTGTACCAGCCCACGGCCAGGACCACGGCGAGCGCCACCTCGACCGCGTCCCCGCCGTGGTACATCAACCGCGCGCCCGTCCGCAGGTCCTCCCCGTCCACGACGACTCCCGGCGGCGGGTGGGCGTACAGGCTCTTGGCGAGCGTGGAGTGGGCGGCGCCGGCGAGCAACAGCGTGCCCCCGCGCACGGCGAGGCCGTACCGCCGGTGGACCGGGTCCACCTGGCAGATCGTGAACGCGAACAGCAGTCCGGCGGCGAACACGTGCAGGTGAACGGCGGCGTGCGTGAGGGGATGCGCGTGCGCGACGGACCACAGCGGGGTGCGGTACAGCAACCACAGCGCGCCGACGTCCAGGAGGGCCGCCACCGGGGGCAGCAGCAGGACCGCCGCCGGACGGGACCGGGCGAGCACGAGCGGCAGCCGCCTGAGCCGGCCGGGCGGCAGGACCCGGGGCAGCAGGCTCAACGGCCGGCCGAGGACCAGGAGCAGCGGGGCGACCATGCCCACCAGCAGGTGGACGGCCATGTGCGCGGTGAAGGGTCCGCCGGGCAGTGGACCGAGGACCGCGTACACCAGGGCCGCGCCGCCGGCGGCGAAGGAGAGGTCCCGCGAAGGGGGCCAGGTGTCCCCCCGGTGGCGCAGCCGGGCGGCGGCGAGCAGGTGGGAGAGGACGACCGCGCCGATGAGGCACGCGGCGAGCACGGGCAGCGGGACCGGGGGGCCGCCGTGGAGGGGGGCGTGCGCTGTCGCTGTCACGCGAGCCGCGTCCACCCCGGGGAACAGCGCCCCGGTCACCGGGCCGTCCCGGTCCGCCGGTGGGCCCGCACCGCCAGGAGGGCCCCGATGACCAGCAGGACCACCGCGAACCCGTTCCACGCCAGGTCGTAGGGGAGGATGTCCACCCCGTACCGGATCTGGTGCAGCCGCAGCACCTTGTGCACCAACACCCCGTCCAGGAGCTGGAAGCCGCCGGTTCCCAGGAAGAGGCCGGCCACCGCGTGGCCCCGGGACAGCGCCCCCCGCCGCAGGAGGTCGCCCACCAGGGCGAAGCCGGCGACCAGGGCGAGCAGTTCGGCGGTGTGCAGCAGCCCGTCCGACATCAGGCCCACGGCGGGGGTGGAACGGTCCCAGAAATGGTGCCAGCCCAGGATCTGGTGGAAGACGATCTCATCGACCGCCGCCATCAGCCCGGCCCCGATCAGCACGCACGCCCACAGGGACCGACGCGGACGCAGGGACTCGGTGGGGGCGGGGCG
>NZ_VKHT01000119.1 GCF_014141535.1 Streptomyces alkaliphilus
TCACATGCCCGGGTCTCGCACACCCCCATCCGGCTCTCCCCTCTCACACGTCGGACGTGGGCGGCAACCACACCCCACCACCCCGGGGAGGGCCAAGGCCCCGTCGGCACCCCACCCGCCGGACGCCGACCGGTCAGTCGGCGTCGGCGGGGCGGAAGACGCAGACCTGCGTGCCGGTGGAGGCCACCGTGTGGGAGACAAGCCGCAGGTGCCGGGCCACGCCGTCCTCCGGGAAGATCCGCTTGCCGCCACCGAGCAGCACCGGCGAGATCATCAGGCGGTACTCGTCCACCATGTCGTTCTCCACCAGGGTACGGGCGAGAACCGTGCTGCCCATCACATGGATGTCGCCCTCCTCCGAGGCGCGCAGGTCGGCGATGGAGCCGAGCACATTGTCGGCGGGCAGGAGGGTGGAGTTGTTCCACGTCATGTCGGCGTCGGTGAGGGTGGTGGAGGCGACGTACTTCGTGATCGCGTTCATGTGGTCGGCGAAGGGGTCGGTCCCGGCGCGCTCGGGCCAGGCCGCCGCCATCTTCTCCCAGGTGCGCCGGCCGAACAGCAGGGCTCGGGTGTCCTTCATCGCGTCGTCGATGGCACCACCCATGACCTCGACGTCGAAGTACGGCATGGACCAGCCACCGTGGGCGAACCCCCCGTCGGTGTCCTCCCCCGGCCCACCCGGGGCCTGTGCCACACCATCCAGACTCATGAAGTCACTCAGCACGATACGCATGGGTCGCCTCCTCAAGGCGTCGTCGGATGCGACCACGAACATCCCACCCACCGCGAGCGGCCGGTGACGTGTGGTGGTCGTCCACGTCTCCTCGGAGAGTAGGTAACGCCTCTGACAATCCGTCCGCTCCGACATGCCACCGGGCGGGCGCCGAACCCGTCCGGACGCATCCGCCGCTCATCCCCCGCCGGGTGGGGCCTCCGTCCAGCCGTCCGCCCCGAGCGGATAGACGTACGCCGGGCGGCCCCGGGCACCACTGGTGCGGAACGGTTCGCCGCCGTCGTCGACACGCACCGTCCCGTGCCGGTCACCGGCGACCCACTCCAACTCCAGGTACCACCGCACGTCGTGGTCGTCGGTGTGGGCGGTGACATACAGCACGAGGGGATCGTCCCCGCTCACCTTGTGGGGAAAGGCGTGGAGGTCGGAGCCGGGTACGGCCACGGGGCGTCCCGCGTCGAGGTCCACCTCCAGCTCATGAGTGGGGACGTTGCCACCGCAGCCCACTCCCGTGCCGTAGTCGTTCCACGGCAGCGGGGCCCCCTTGGCGACCAGGCGCACGTGAAGGTCCCGCAGGATCACCGTTCCCTCACCGACTCCCTGGACGGTGATCTCCACGAACTGCTCTTCCGCGGTCACCGCCCCGGAAGCGGCCACCCAGGCGGGGGCGTCCTGCTCGAAGGGCGGCGGGGGCACCTCCTCCGGCGGGCGGTTCAGGAGGTAGCGCCGGCTGCACGGGTCCGGGAAGGCGTGGGGGCGGGTGGAGACGCGCACCGGGGCGGGGTCACCCACCGGAGCCGGGTCGGTCCCGGTCCTCTCCCGGGTCTCCTCCGGCGTCCGGGGCGGCGGGAGCGTTCCCCCGTCCACCGGATCGTCGGGGACGGCGGCGTCATCGGCCGCTTCGGTTCCCCCGGTCCCGTCCGGAGCGTTCGGGGAAGGGGGCCTCTCCGGGCCGTGCGGGACCCCGGCGTCGTCGGTGACCACCGTCCCCTCCCGTTCCTCCTCTCCCCCGAACGCCGTCGTCTCCCGCTGCCGACCGTCGTCGTTCCCCTCGATCTGCGCCCGGGTGAGAAGGACGGCCACCACGGCGACCAGAACCACCGCGACACCGGCGAGCAACGTCCTGCGGCGGGTCGGACGGGACCCGCTCCCGTCGACACCACCGGGCGGGAGCGGGCCGGACACGGCGGAGATCTCCTCGGGCCGGTGCGCCACCTCGGGTTCCGGGGCGGACGCGGGCGGCGGTGCCTCCGGGGCCGAAGCGGGTTCCGGCCCCGGCACCGATGCGGACGGGGCCGATGCGTCGGGTTCGGCACCGGCCTCCCCTCCCGACGCCTCCGGGGGCCCGGCCGGCACCTTCCGTCCCCGCTGTTCGTCCGCCGCCTCCCAGCGCAGCCGCAACTCCCGCAGCTCCCCCGGCGTCGCCCGGCACGCGCGGGCGAAACGCTCCACCGCCCCGTACTCCATCGGCACCGCATCGCCGTTGCAGTACCGGTGCAGGGTGGACGTACTGGTGTGCAACTTCCTGGCGAGCACTCCGTAGCTGAAACCGGAGCGTTCCTTCACCTCTCGCAGCAGCGCCGCGAACTCCTCCGCCTCCCGGGACATCCCCTGGCTCTCCCTCTGCCGGCCGTCGACGGGCCGGCGCGCGTCCGGCCGCCGCCCCCTCGTCGGTACGGACACCGACCATGAAACCACCTCGCCCGGTTCCTTTCCGGCCACGCCGCCGGGTTGACCGGAAGGGGACCGCTCCGTCCCGGGTGGAACGGTGTCCGCGCAGGTGGGAGGGGGGTGGAATGTTCCGGCGTCCCGTGGGGGCCGTTCCACGTGGCGGTCGCCGCCCCGGGACGGGCAGCGTGAGGGACGTGCCGAGGGAAACACCCCGACGCCGGTCCACGGCCCTGAGCCGAGGCCCTCACCGCCCGACGAAAGAAGACGTACCCATGTCCCGCAATCGCACCCTGTCCCGTGGCCTCGTGGCCGCCGGTCTGACCGCCGCCTCGCTCGCCCTGGCCGCCTGCCAGTCCGGCTCGGACGTCTCCTCCCCGGGGGGCGGCACCGCCGCCGACCGACCCGCGACGGTGGTGGAGGAGACCCCGGTGGAGGACACGGCGTCCGGGGAGAACACCGCGGAGGACACTCCGGCCGAGGGCGCCGCCGCCGGCAGCGGGGCACCCGCCGCGGGGGCCACGAGGGTGCCGGCCGGGAACCCGGCGGAGGGCACCGACGCCGGGGAGGCCGCCCCGGTCCCCGCCCCGCAGGAGAACGGTCCGTCGGCCGTCCCCGCCGGCGATCGCCGGGGGAAGGAGGACAGTTCCCGCCCCGGGAAGGACGTTCCCGTCCTGCCGGCGTGCACCTCCTCGACCACCAAGCTCACCGTGGCGCCCGTGCCCCGACCGGTCAACCACCTGCTGCTGACGGTGACCAACACCGGCAGCACGGCCTGCGCCCCCTACAACTACCCGTACCTGCGCTTCGACGAGGGGCACTCCGTGATGCAGGTCGTGCGGTCCAGCGTCCCGCAGGCGGTGGTGGTCCTCGAGCCGGGGGAGTCCGCGTACGCGGGCATCAGGACCTCCTCGGCGGACGACAGCGAGGTGAGGCCCGTCGAAGGGCTCGAGGTCTTCCTCACCGACCGGAACGGCCGGACGGTCGGGAACTCCGTCACCCTGCCCGTGCCGGCGGGGACGGCGGAGGGGGCCTCCGCCGCCGTCACGTACTGGCAGAGCGACCGGGCCGACGCCCTGATGTGGTGACGCACCCGTGAGCGGCACCGCGTGCCCCGGGCCGCCGCCCGTCCCCCACGGGGGTGGGGACGGGCTGCGGCCTCCAGGACCGCGAGGTGTTGGCTGATCGCCTGACGCGAGGAGCCGAGGCCGTGGCGGACGGCGAGCCGGGAGCAGATCTCGAGGAGGGTCCGGCCGTCGCGTTCGGTCAGCTCGTCGAGGATCGTCCGGCGGGTGGGATCGGCCAGGGCCTTGAACAGATCGTCCGACACCACACCGGCATCGGCAAGCTTTCACTTGCCTGTCAAGCAGGAGTGAGCTCCGACCGGAACCGTCACGCGGGCTTCACCGGAGGGAGCCGGGTTCCGGGCGACCACCGCCCCGAACGCGCGGATGCCCGGGCGCGCGTCACACGCGCCCGGGCACATGACCGGGTCTCCCTCATGCGGGCCGGGAAGGGATCAGTCCTGCCCGTCGCCCACGTAGCGGTAGATGTTCCCGTTGGCGTTGACCCCCCACACCGTACCGTCGGCGGCGGCCCCGATATCCGTCAACCCACCCGGAACCCGACTCCACGGACTCCCATCGTTACCACTGTAACGATAGATGTTCCCCGCCGAATTCACCCCCCATACACTTGTCCGCGAACCCGCCGAGATGGCGGTGAGAGCGCCCGAGATCTGCACCCAATCGGCCACGCCGATTCCCCTTCCGGTACGGAACACTGCACCCCATTTCTGAACCGGCGGAAGAAAACCAAACGATTCATCCGGGGAACACGGTGGCAGAAGGGCGGAAAAGCGATGTTTGACGTGACGCTCCCGCGTCATCGAGTCCCGGAGCGCCCCGTGCGCACCACACGGTTGTCCTGAAAGGAAATGACCCACACGAGGGAAGAGAGGTCATCGGGTTGACCCCGTCGACGCACTCTTCCCCGGAACTCGCGCCCTCGCCGGCCGCCGACGACCCCGTCGCGGAAACCCGGATGCGAGGACCGGCCACGGCACGTCAGGCTCGGTCCATGACCCCGACTCCGTGGACACCTCCCGCCTGGTACCCGGACGAACTCGACGCCGCCGGACCGGAACACCTCGACCCGGCGTTCGTCGCCGGCTTCGACCGCAAGCAGGGGTACCCGGACCCGGCGGAGGACCTGGCCGCCCTGCGGACCGCCGGTGTCGGGCCGGACGCCACGGTGATCGACCTCGGCGCCGGCACGGGCCGCTTCGCGTTCGCGGCCGCGCGGGAGTTCGGTCGGGTGGTGGCGGTGGACGTCTCCCCCGCCATGGTCGCCCATCTGCGGGAACGCGCCGATGAGGAGTCCGGTGGGACCGGCGGGCGCGTGCCGATCGTCGTGCGGGGCGGGTTCCTGTCGTACCGGCACGAGGGTCCGCCGGCCGACGCCGTCCACACCCGGCACGCCCTGCACCAACTGCCGGACGCCTGGAAGGCCGTGGCGCTCACCCGGATCTCGGGGATGCTGCGGCCCGGCGGGATCCTGCGCCTGCGGGACCTGATCCTCGACTTCCGCCCGGCGGAGGCGGAGGAGCGGCTGAACGCCTGGCTCGCCGAGGCCCCCGACCCGGAGACCGACCCCGACGTGGACCCGACGACCCGGTACGTCCGCGCCGACTATGTCGAGCACCTGCGCACCGAGCACAGCACCTTCCGGTACCTGCTGGAGGCGATGCTGGACGACGCCGGGTTCGAGATCCTGGACGCGGACTTCCCGCACCCGGTGTTCGGCGCCTACACCTGCCGGCGGCGCTGACCGCCCCGGCACGGCGGCCCGGCCGATCCCGGCAGCGGTGGGGCCGGGGGCCCGATGTGCCGGCCCCGGAGGAGGGGCCGGCGTGGACGGCGATGGGCGCCGGCCCGACGGGGCGGGCCGAGGGGCCCGGGCCTCCGGGCCGAAAGGGAAAGCCGGAGGAAGAAGCCGGCGAGGAAGGCGAGGACGAGCAGCGCGAGAAGGCCGAGCCCGTACAGCGGGGCGGGGATGTGGGCGCCGGCGTTCACGCGGCCAGTCCCCACCGCAGTTCGAACCAGACGCACTTCTCGCCGGGGCCGGGCACCGGCCACTCCCCGAACGATGCCCCGGGGGCGTGCGCGGAGGTGTGCGCGGCGGCGTGCCAACTGATGCCCCAGGCGTGCGCGAGGAGACCGAACAGGGCCATGCCCCGGCCGTGTTCGGTCTCCGGGTCGGGGTGCCGCCACACGGGCAGCGCCTCCGGCGCCGTGTCCACGACGGCGACCACCACCCGGGCGTCGAGCAGGACGGTCCGCACGAGGATCCGTGGCGTGGCGGTGTGCCGGTAGACGTTGGTGACGGCCTCACTGACCAGCAACTTCGCCGTCTCCGCCACCTCCTCCCACCCCTGCTTGCCCAGCACCTCCGCCACATGATTGCGTGCCAGTCGCGGCGCCTCGACCGCGCTGGGTACGCACAATCGGTACTCCCGCACCGCGTCGGACGGCTCCACGGTCACGTCACCCGCGTCGAGAACGGCGATCGTCATGTCCTGACTCCTCTGCGCTCGTTGGCTCCGATTCACGTCCAGGCATGCCACCGTGGCCCGGAGATCCCCTACGGAGATCCCTGCACTGCGGATTCACCGGCTGCTCGGACGATCTGGAAGGAGAGTAGACCAACCCGCCAACCCGTTATACCTTTTTTCACTAAAGGGTATTCCATGGACTGTAGTTCTATTTTCCCCTTGTGGCACCATGCCTTCTGGACACTGGGAGGGTCATGGCACCGAGAGTTGCACCCACCGGCCGACAGCGCCGCTTGGGAACAGAACTGCGCAAGCTTCGGGAACGCGCCGGGATAACCGCCCCGAAAGCAGCAGAAGAGTTGGGAACGAATCGAACCGCCATCAGCAACCTGGAGGCAGGGCGCTTCGGTGTGAGCCCGGAACGGGTGCGCACATTGGCCACCCTGTATCGCTGCTCGGATGAGCGATACATCGCAGCCCTCGAAGCCATGGCAGGCGAACGAGGAAAGAAGTGGTGGGAGGAGTACCGAGGAAAACTACCGGTCAGCACATTGGACGTCGCGGAACTGGAGCACCACGCTTCCGCACTGGAGACAGTCCAAATTTTGCATCTTCCCGGCCTGCTCCAGACAGAGGATTACGCCAAAGAGGTCCTTGGCGTCGATGTCCCACCACCATCACCGGTGGACCTTCGCCGACGCCTCTCCTACCGGATGCGGCGCAGAGATGTTCTGGACCGGGAAGACCTCCTGCACTGTACGTTCTTCATCCATGAATCCGCCCTCCGGATGAGAACCGGGGGAACCACCGTCTTCAAAGGCCAGATCCGCCACCTCATGGAAGCCTCCACCAGGGACAACATCACTCTCAGAGTGATCCCTTTCACCGCCGGCGTCTTCCCCAACACCGGTATCTCCACGGTGTATGCCCATGGCCCCGTGCCCGCCCTCGACACCGTCCACGTGGACGCCCCTCACGGAAACTATCTCCTGGACGCGGATACCCACCTTGACAACTACAGAGCTATCATGAGGCGGATCGGAGAAATTTCCTTGACCCCTGAGGGAAGTCGCGACCTCCTGCGACAAATCCTCAATGACAAGTGAAGGATGTGTCGATGATTTTCCCGACATGGCAGAAGTCATCTTTCTCCACCAACGGCGCAGAATGCCTTGAAATGCGCCACTCCTCCACCTTCATTCAGCTCCGAGAAAGCGAGTCACCCGAAAATATACTCGCTGCCGATCCGAAAAGGGTGCATGCATTGATTCACCACCTCAAAAATTCCGCCGGGGAACAGGAGTGACTCGATTCACCTGGCAGAAGTCTTCCTTCTCCACCAACGGAGTGGAATGCGTCGAGGTGGCTCGGACGCCCGAGGCGGTGTTGATACGCGAGAGCGAGGCGCCGGGGCGGGTGCTGACCACGACGCCGGCGCGGCTGCGCGGGCTGGTGAAGACCCTCAAGGCGGAAAGCCAGTCGACTCCGCCCGGGGTCTGAACTTTCCGTTCGGAAAAACCGATTGACCGCCCCGGGATGCTGAGGGGCATGGTCGATCGCCTGTTCTCCGAACGGAAACTCGCCGAACTGTACGACGTGCTCTACCCATGGAACTGCTCCCCGGACGACGCCTTCTACCTCGACCTGGTCATGGAGGCGTCCTCGGTCCTCGACGTGGGATGCGGCACCGGGCTGTTGCTGCGTCGGGCCCGCGAGGTCGGCCACACCGGCCGGCTGCGCGGGCTCGACCCGGCCGCCGCCATGCTGGACGTGGGCCGTGCCGCAGGCGAGGGGACCGGCGCCGGGGTGGAGTGGGTGCACGGTGACCTCACGACCGTCCCCCACGACCGGGAGTTCGACCTGGTCGTCATGACCGGTCACGCCTTCCAGGTCTTCCTCACCGAGGACGAGGTGCGCGCCGCCCTCGCCGCCGTCCGGGCCGCGCTCGTGGACGGTGGCCGGTTCGCCTTCGAGACCCGCAACCCGGCCGCCCGCGCCTGGGAGCGCTGGACACCCGACCACCCCCGCGAGGTCGTGGACGCGAACGGCTTCCGGGCGCGGTGCGAGCACCGGATGGACACCCCCGTGGAGGGAGAGCTGGTGAGCTTCACGACCACCTTCACCGCCGATTCCCTGGACGGCCCGGAGACCAGCCGCAGCACCCTCCGGTTCCTCGACGCCGACACCCTCACCCGGTTCCTGGAGGAGGCCGGCCTGACCGTGGAGGCCCGTTACGGCTGGTGGGACCGTTCCCCGCTCACCGCCGAGAGTCCCGAGATCATCGTCATCGCCCGCCGGGACCGACCAACACCGGGGCCCCGGCCCGAAACAGAAACAATCCCCCTCGGGGCCCGACAGGATGCCCGGGCCCCAGCACCCCACCATCC
>NZ_VKHT01001190.1 GCF_014141535.1 Streptomyces alkaliphilus
CCCCGGTCCGGCCTCGGCCCGCGGGAACCGGCTCAAGCTGCCCGCCCACCGCATGACCACGGCCATCGCCGCCGGTGCCTACCCCTTCCTCGCCGAGGGCGGGTTGGGAGCCGAGGGGGTCTACATCGGACGGGACGTCCACGCCGAGGCGAGTTTCTGCTTCGACCCCTTCGCCCTGTACGGGAGGGTCGAGGGCTTCACCAACCCGAACGTGCTGCTGGCCGGGGTGATCGGGCAGGGCAAGAGCGCCCTCGCGAAGTCCTTCGCGCTGCGCTCCGTCGCCTTCGGATACCGCGTCTACGTGCCCTGCGACCCCAAGGGCGAGTGGACCCCCGTGGCCGGCGCGCTCGGCGGCACATCCGTCGCGCTGGGCCCCGGCCTTCCCGGCCGGCTGAACCCGCTGGACGCCGCGCCGCGCCCCGCCTCCGTCGCGGAGGGCGACTGGGCCGGGGAGGTCCGCAAGCGCCGGTTGCTCCTGCTCGGCTCCCTGGCCCGCACCGTGCTCGGCAGGGACCTGCTGCCGATGGAGCACACCGCTCTCGATGTCGCCCTCGACACCGTCGTCACCCGGGCGGCCGGCTCGGCCCGGACACCGCTGCTCGGGGACATCGCCTCCGCCCTCAACAGCCCGGACCGGCTCGACGAGGCCGCAGGCCTCATGTCCGGTCGACTCGGGGACGCCGCCCGCGACCTCGCCCACGCCATGCGGCGTCTGGTCCACGGCGACCTGGCCGGCATGTTCGACGCGCCCAGCACCGTGGCCTTCGACCCGAACAGCCCGATGCTCACCATCGACCTCTCCCGGCTGGGCGGCTCCGGCGACGACACCGCCCTGGTCCTCGCCATGACCTGCGCCTCGGCCTGGATGGAATCGGCCCTCACCGACCCGCGCGGCGGCCGGCGCTGGATCGTCTACGACGAGGCCTGGCGCCTGATGCGCCACCCCGGCCTGCTGGCCCGCATGCAGGCGCAGTGGAAGCTCTCCCGCGGCCTGGGCATCGCCAACCTCATGGTCATCCACCGGCTGTCCGACCTGCTCACCGCCGGCGACGCGGGCTCCCGCGGCCGGGCCCTGGCCGAAGGGCTCCTGGCCGACTGCTCCACCCGCATCATCTACCGGCAGGAGACCGACCAGATCCTCACCGCCGCCTCGCTGCTGGGCCTCACCTCGGTGGAGACCGAGGCCATCTCCCACCTCAACCGCGGGCGCGGCCTGTGGAAGGTCGCCGGACGCTCCTTCGTCGTCCAACACCTCCTCCACCCCCACGAACTGTCCCTCTTCGACACCGACGCCCGCATGCACTGACACCCGGAGGAACCCCTGAGCGGCACCCACCCTCGCCCGCCGGCCTCTCCC
>NZ_VKHT01001191.1 GCF_014141535.1 Streptomyces alkaliphilus
GGATTCGGCGGGACGGACCCGTTCTCCGTGCTGGACGGCTCGGCGGCCGAGGGCGTGGTGTGCGGGACCCTGCGGCAGTCGCCGCCCGTCGGGTCCGCCGAGGAGTGAGTCCGCGCGGCCCCGGCCCCGATCGACCCCGCCGGTGTCCGGTCGGTCCCCGGTCGGGGGCGGGCGGTGCCGCCCGCCCCCGACCGGAGGGGTTCAGTCGCGCTCGCCGGAGTCCCGCGGGCCCTCCGACCCCCCGGGCCCGCCGGAGCCGCCGGTGGTCCCGGAGCCGGTGGAGCCGTTCGGGCCGGGACGGCGGGGTCGACCCCCGCCGGTGGCGAAGTCCCGCAGCTTCCCGCCGAGGTCCCCCGCACCCGTCGCCACGTCGTTGACCAGCTTCATCAGCGGGTCGCGGCCGTTGCGGACGGTCTGCGCGTAGTGACCGGCCGACTCCCGGAAGGAGTCGGTGATCCGGGTCTCCCCGTCCTCGTCCCGGCGCGGGTAGTGGCCGTCGCACAGCCGCTGGTAGTCCCGGGTCAGCGACCACTTCTTCAGCTCGGCCGCGCGGACGGCCGCGAAGGGGTGCGTACGGGGCAGGACGTTGAGGATCTTCAGCACGGAGTCGCGCAGGTCACCGCCCGCCTCGTACTCCTCGGCCTGCTCCAGGAACGCGTCCACGTTCATCCGGTGCAGGTTGTGGCCACCGGCCAGCTTCATCAGCCCGCGCAACGAGGCGTCCAGGTCCTGTCCCACCAGCAGGCCCGCCCGGTCGGCGGACAGCTCGGACTTGCGGAACCACTCGCGCAGCGCGGTGACGATCGCCATGATCGCCACATTGCCCAGCGGGATCCACGCCACCCGCACCGCGATGCTCGTCAGGAAGAGCAGGATGGTCCGGTAGACGGCGTGGCCGGAGAGCGCGTGCCCGACCTCGTGGCCGACCACGGCCCGCATCTCCTCCTCGTCCAGCAGGTCCACCAGCCCGGTGGTGACCACGATGATCGGCTGGTCCAGGCCGATGCACATGGCGTTGGGCTGAGGGTCCTGCGAGACGTACATCGGGGGGACGCGTTCCAGGTCCAGGATCGCGCAGGCGTCCAGCAACATGTGGTGCAGTTCGGCGAACTGCCGCTCGCTCACCCGCACCGAGTCCGACAGGAACAACAGGCGCAGGCTGCGCTCCGGCAGCATGCCGCTGAGGGTCTTGAAGACGGTGTCGAAACCGGTCAGTTTGCGGAGCGCGACCAGCGCGGAACGGTCCGCGGGGTGTTCGTACGCCCGCGAGGAGATGCCGGGGTAGTGACGTCGTCGACGTCCCGGTGTCCCGGCCCCCGGTCCGTTCCCGTCCGCGTCGCCGGGACCCGCCCCCCTC
>NZ_VKHT01001192.1 GCF_014141535.1 Streptomyces alkaliphilus
GGCGCGCCCGGGGCGGTCAACAGCGCCCCCGGCAACAGGACCGAGACCGTGGTACCCCGGTGGGGCGAGGACCGGAAGTCCACCAGGAGACCGCGCCGGCGGGCCAATCTGCCGACGACGAACAGCCCCAGCCGGTCACCTCCGGGCGGGAGGTCCTCCTCCGGCGTCCGTGGTCCCCGCACCCGCTTCCGGGCCGCCTCGAGGTCGGCGGGGGACATACCGGGACCGGCGTCCTCGATCCGCAGCAGCTGGCCCCCGGGCACGGCGCGATCGGTGAGGCGGACCCGGGTGTCCACGGGGGAGAAACGGGTGGCGTTCTCCAACAGTTCGGCGAGGAGGTGGACGATGTCCGTGGCGGCGTGCCCCGGCAGTGAGGGGCGGGGCGCCCCGAGGAGGTCGACCCGTCGATAGTCCTCGATCTCCCCGATCGCCGCCTGGACCACGTCCGCCAGGGGTACCGCCCCGCTCCGGATGCGGGTGGGGGCGCCCCCCGCCAGGATGATCAGGGACTCGGCCTGTCGCCGCATCCGGGTGGAGAGATGGTCGAGGACGAACAACTCCTCCAACGCCTCGGGGTCGTGGGTGCGACGTTCCATCCGGTCGATGTGGGCCAGTTGGCGGTTGACCAGACACCTGCTGCGACGGGCCACGTTCACCACCGCCCGACGGACATCCCCGCCCGGGTGGTCGCGCCCGGCGGTGGGGTGGGGCCCGGATGCGCTCCGTCCCGCCCGAACCAACGCCTCCCGTAGTTCGGCGATCTCCCGGGGAGGACCCGCCGGCGACACCGCTCCCGGGGACCCCACCGGGGCACGGCGCAGCAGGACCGAGAGGGGGCGCCGTCCGTTGTCGGGAGGGTGACCTCCGCGGACCGCGTCCCCCGGCTCCCGGGCCCCACCGGGCCGGTCGGTGTTCCGTCGGGCCGCCCCCCGGTCGGCCCCGGGGACGTGCGACCGCACGTCGTCCAGGCCCCGTTCCAGCGAGCTCACCAGTCGCCCGGTGGTCAGCGCGGTCAGCAGGAGCGTCGGGGGAACCAGCAGGAGAGCGGCCAGGGCCGGTACGAGGAGGGGACCGGTGTCGGGACCCCACAGAGCCATCGGGAGGGTCGCCACCGCGAGCGACCACAGGACCAGCAGCACGGTCGCGGGGAGCGCCACCAGGGTCGTCAGAGCGGCCCGCAGGGTACGGGGGCGCCGGGACGAGGCCGCCCGGGCGTGCCGTCGGGCCGCCCGGAGGCCCGGGGAGGGCTCCGCCGGAGAGGGCTCCTCCGCGGGCCGGTTCGACACGCTCCCGGGAGCCGGGCTCCCGGGAACACCACCGGTCGGATGCGCCCCCGGGGACCCGCTCCCCGGGAT
>NZ_VKHT01001193.1 GCF_014141535.1 Streptomyces alkaliphilus
CCTCCCAGGAAGGCCCCGACCGTGGATCCCTACGAAGGCATGTCCGAGCCCGTTCGCAAGGCGTGGGAGCGCAGTCTCACCAACGGCCGGGCCGCCCGAACCGCACTGACCCGCCGCCGCCTGCTGGCGGGCACCGGGGCCCTCGGAGCCGGTGCGCTGCTCGCGGGCTGTGGCATCCCGCCGGCCGAGAGCGGTACCACCGGGGAGGAGGCCGCCCCGGACCTCTCCGGCGAGGAGAAGGTCCTCAACTTCAGCAACTGGCCGCTGTACATCGACGTCGACGACGAGAACCCCGGATCCCGCCCCACCCTGGAGGCCTTCGAGGCCGAAACCGGCATCGCCGTCTCCTATACCGAGGACATCAACGACAACAACGAGTTCTTCGGCAAAATCCGTCCCCAGTTGGCCGCCGGCCAGGACACCGGACGGGATCTGGTCTGCCTCACCGACTGGATGTCCGGGCGACTGATCCGCCAGGGCTGGGCCCAGAGGCTGGACCCGGCGAACCTGCCCAACGCCATCGCCAACGTGGAGGCCCGCTTCCGCACCGCCCCGCACGACCCGGGGCGCCAGCACAGCTTCCCCTGGACCGGGATCGCCACCGTCATCGGCTTCAACCGCCGCGCCACTGGCGGAGACGGCATCACCTCGGTGGGACAACTGTTGGAGGACGAGTCCCTGCACGGCCGCATCTCCCTGCTCACGGAGATGCGCGACACCATGGGGATGGTCCTGCTCGACATGGGCAAGGACCCGGCGTCCTTCACCGACGACGACTTCGAGGCCGCGATCGCCCGGGTGCAGCGCGCCGTGGACTCCCGACAGCTGCGCCGCTTCACCGGCAACGACTACCTGGACGAACTGAACTCCGGGGACATCGCCGCCTGTGTCGCCTGGGCGGGTGACATCGTCCAGCTCCGGATGGACAATCCGGACATCGACTTCTTCATGCCGGAGACCGGCTACCTCTTCGGCACCGATGACCTGCTGGTGCCCGCCCTGGCCCGCCGGCGGGCCAACGCCGAGGCACTCATCGACCACTACTACCGACCGGCGGTGGCCGCCGAGCTGGCGGCCTGGGTCAACTTCATCTGCCCCGTCGTCGGGGCGCAGGAGGAGATGCGGGCGATCGACGGGGAACTGGCGGAGAACCCGCTGATCTTCCCGGACGAGGAGATGGTGGCCAAGGGGGCGGTCTTCCGGCAGCTCGACGAGGACGAGGAGACTCGTTACGAGGACATGTTCGCCAAGCTGATCGGCGCCTGACGCGGTCCGGGACCCCGCCGTCCCGCCGCTTCCGGCGCCCCGCCCTTCCGGGCGGGTCCGGGAACCCCGTCCCGGACCCGCCCGGAAG
>NZ_VKHT01001194.1 GCF_014141535.1 Streptomyces alkaliphilus
CACCGGGGGCCGGGGGGAGACGTGCTCAGCCATACCACTCCTCGACAGCGGCGGCCACGACCGTGGTGACCGCCTTGAAACAACGGATACCCCGATACATGTCCGAAACGGTGAAGGCCACTCGGCGCGAATCGATCCGTTCGACGCCGGGGACGATGGTGGCGGCCCCCGCGAGGTGCTCCGCGTCGAACTCCACCTCGATGGTCCGTCGTGTCGGCGCGGCCGGTTCGTGGCGGACCGCGAGGGCCGCCGCGACCTCGGCCGCGGCCCGGATGTCGGCCGCGGTGCGGGCCGGGGGCCGGCAGACGGCGGCGTAGCGGGAGACGTGGTCCTTGACCGCGACGGTCCGGGCGGCCGGGGCCCAGGACGCGGCCTCGGCACAGGTGAGGTCGTCCCCGGTGACCAGGATCACCGGGGTGCCCCACTCGGCGACGACCAGTGAGTTGAGCCGCCCCTCGCTCGCGCGGACACCGTCCACGAAGACACCGGTCAGGGAGTTGCCGAGGTAGGTGTGGGCGAGGACGCCCTCGTCCCCGGCGCCGGTGTGGTAGCCGAGGAAGACGATGCCGTCGGCGTCGCCGTGCTGGACCCCCTCGACCATGCCGAGCGGCTTGTGCCGCCCGATCAGCACCTCGGCCCGTTCGTGCAGTCGTTCGGGCAGCAGGTTGCGCATCGTCATGTGGGCCTCGTTGACCACCACCTCGTCGACACCGCCGGCGAGGAGGCCCTCGACCGCGGCGTTGACGTCGGATGTGAGCAGGGCGCGGCAGCGTTGCCACTCGGGGGTGCCCGGCAGGCAGTCGGCCGGGCAGGTGACGCCGGTGGCGCCCTCCATGTCCGCGCTGATCAGGACCTTCATGGCGGGCAGGGTACGCGGGGGGAGCGGTGCGGGAGGGGCGGCGCGCCGGCCCCTCCCGCACCGGCGGCGTGACCCCCGTCGGGACGACCCGGCGCCACCTCCGGCGGGGATGCCCCCGGTCGGGGTCACCCGGAAGCGGCGTCACCGCCCGACGTCCAGCACGGGTAACCGAGTTCGAGCACCCGGGCGACGATCTCCTCGCTCTCGGCGGGGCTCATCGGGGGCGTGACCGCGGTCAACCGATGGGCCACCTCCTCGTCGACCCGGGGCTCGGGCCGACGGGCGAAGGTCGCGGTCACCGGCTCCCCGGCACGGGCCGGCGTGCCGGTCCCCCCGGGAACGTGTCCCGGGTCCGCGGACGGATCGGTGGCGAGCACGAGCAGACGCAGCGGAGGGGGACCGGTCAGGGGGTAGGTCCACCACAGTGCCTCCTGCCGGACGGTGTCCCGGCGGAAGATGAGTCGGCCGGAGGAGGGGTGGTCGGGGAGCGGG
>NZ_VKHT01001195.1 GCF_014141535.1 Streptomyces alkaliphilus
GGGCCCGGAGAGGGCGCCCGGGGACCCATCGGGGGCGCGCGTCGCGTGACGTCCCCCCGGCGGCCCGGTGGGGGCCGTGCGCCGGGTGGGATCCGGCACGGCCCGAGCCTCCCCGGCCGGCTCCGGACGGAACCGTCCGGCCTCGAGCGCCATGTCGTGACTCCCGTGACTCCGCATGGTTTCCGGGGATGCGCGGTGGTGTTCCCCGTGGTGCGCGGTGGCGCCGGGTGCCGGCGTGCGGGGGAGGTCACGGTCGGGGCCACCCGACCGGCGCCCGGCGGGCCCCGGCCGGCGCCGTACCATCGGGGCCATGACCTCCGAGCAGTCCCGTACCGCCGAGCGGCCCGCGGCCGGGGTTCCGGCCCCCTCGACCGCGCCCGCCGGGGTGCCCGCGCCCACCGGGGCACCGGACGGGGCGATGTTCGCCCCCGGCACCGGCCCCGCCGCGAACCCTGCGGCCGGCACCGGTGACCGGCACCGGGGCGTGCGCAGCTTCGTGCCCCGCCGCAGCCGGGTGACCACCGCCCAACGCGAGGCCCTGGAACGCCACTGGGCGACCCGGGGGGTGGAGATCGACGGCCGCACCCCCGTGGACCTCGACCGGCTCTTCGACACCCTGCCGCCCGGCTCCCCGATCGTGCTGGAGATCGGGTTCGGGATGGGTGAGGCGACCGCGCTGATGGCCGCCGCCGACCCGACCACCGGTGTCCTCGCCGCCGACGTGCACACCCCCGGCCAGGGCCACCTGCTCAAGCTCGCCTCCGAGCAGGGTCTGGAGAACGTCCGGGTGGCCAACGGCGACGCCCTGCTGCTCCTGGAGCACATGCTGCCGCCGGCCTCCCTCGCCGGGATCCGGGTGTTCTTCCCCGACCCGTGGCCCAAGAAGCGGCACCACAAGCGACGCATCGTGCAGCCGCCGTTCGTCGCGCTGTGCGCCTCCCGGCTGGCCCCGGGCGGTCTGCTGCACTGCGCCACCGACTGGGAGCCGTACGCCGAGCACATGCTGGAGGTCCTGGAGGCCTCACCGGATCTGGGGAACACCGTGCCGGGCGGCGGGTTCGCGCCCCGGCCGGACTTCCGGCCGGAAACCCGCTTCGAGCGGCAGGGCCTGGAGAAGGGCCACCGGGTGCGGGACCTGCTCTTCCGACGTCCGGTCGGCTGACCCCTCGCACGGGGGCGCGCCGTCCCCGGCCGGCGGGGCCGGGACCCGTCGCACCTTCTTGGGGTCCGGGTCCGGGCCCCGTATGGTCGGACCGTGCCCCGGCCCGTCCCCCCGCTTTCCGATACCCCGGTCGACGCCGCGCCGGCGGGCCCCGGCCCGGCCGGCGTACCGGCGCCCCGGCCCGAAC
>NZ_VKHT01001196.1 GCF_014141535.1 Streptomyces alkaliphilus
GTCAGGGGGTGAAGGGGCGGTGGGCGCGGGCGGCGCGCAGCGCGTCCGCCCACCAGGTGAGGCGGTCGAGCATCGCGGTCGCCGCCGGGTCGCTCTCCGAGCCGGGCCCCGGCTCCTGCGGACCGTGCAGGCTGACCGTCTCCCGCACCGTGACGGCGTGCAGTTCGGCGAAGACCTGGCGGAGTTGTTCGACGGCGCGCAACCCGCCGCCGCGCCCGCCGTAGGAGACGAAGGCCACCGGCTTGGCGTACCACTCGTCGCCGTACCAGTCGATCGCGTGCTTCAGGGGCGCGGGGAAGCTGTGGTTGTACTCCGGGGTCACGATCACGAAGGCGTCGGCCGCGTCGAGGCGTGCGCCGAGGGCGGTGACGGCCGGGGCCGAGCCCGCCGCGGGGTCCAGCACCGCGGGCAGCGGATGTTCGGCCAGGTCGACCACCTCGACCTCCAGTCCCTCCCGGGCAGCGGCCAGGTCGGCGAACCAACGGCCGATGGCGGAGCCGCGCCGTCCGACCCGGGTGCTGCCGATCACGACGGCCAGGCGGAGGGGCGCTGCCCGCCCGGAGCCGGTGCGGGGCTCGGTGAGAAGTTCGGGAGTGAGGGGAGCGGCGCCGAGGGGTGCGGGAGCCATGGTGTCCTCCGATGGGTCGGGGGCCGGGGCGGACGCACACCGGCCACGGGCCGGCCGGGATTCGCCCCGGTGGCCGTGGAAACACCATGGGACTTCAAGTTCGCTTGAGGTCAAGCTAGGCTCGACATCGTGACCGAGACCGTGTCGTCGATGTCGTCCGTCTCCCCCGGTACCGCGCGGGATCCGGGGCCGGAAGCGACCCCCGCCCCACCGCCGCTGACCCGCGAGCTGACCATCGGGCAGCTGGCCGAGCGCAGCGGCGTGGCCCACTCCGCGCTGCGCTACTACGAGGACGAGGGGTTGATCACCAGCCGCCGCACCTCCGGCAACCAGCGCCGCTACTCCCGGGACACCCTGCGGCGGGTCGCCTTCATCCGGGTCTCGCAGAACGTCGGCATACCGCTGGTCACCATCCGCGCGGCACTCGCCGAACTGCCGGAGAACCGCACCCCCACCCCCGAGGACTGGGCCCGGGTCTCGGCGGGCTGGCGGGCCGACCTGGACGCCCGCATCGCGGTGCTGGAACAACTGCGGAACGGCCTGACGGAGTGCATCGGCTGCGGCTGCCTGTCCCTGAGCAGTTGCCAGCTCGCCAACCCGAACGACGTGCTGAGCCGCAACGGGCCGGGGCCCTGTCGGTTCACCGGCTGCTGACGGCCCGGCCGCGCGGTCGCCCCGGTGGCGGGGAGCGGTCGACGTGTACGTCACCACGTCTCCCCC
>NZ_VKHT01001197.1 GCF_014141535.1 Streptomyces alkaliphilus
GCATCCTCGCACCCCCCACCGACACCCTGTCCCGCCCTCGTCCTCAGTTGATCTTGATTGGCCGTATCCGACCGAATCCGATCGCTCTCCAGCGGCTCGATCCGGCCGGCCCGGTACCGGTGATTTCCCCCGGTTCGAAGGGTCGTGGGCACCGCCCACGGGCGGTGGTGTCGGGCCGGCCCCGGTTCGCCGGCCCGGGGGCGGGTGAGCGGAACGCACGAATCCGGTCACATCCGGGTGCGGACCGAAGGGACCGCACTCCATCCGCCCCCCGGACACCTCCACCGGAACCGGCGGCGGACCGGGCACCGGGGCCGGAGCGTCACCGGCCACCTCCCGAACGTCACCCCCGGGACCCACCGGTCCCGAACCCCGGCCCCGCCACTGACGAACCCGGAGTTCGGGACACGTGCGCGCGTGCGGGCGCATTACAGTAGGCCCCCGGGACCGCCCGCGGGCGGTCCCGGCGACGGGGAGGCGGAGACGGGGGAGACCCGTCGCGCGCCCCGCCGCCGCGCCCGTGCGGGGAGTGTCCCCGCCGGCGAGACCGACGCGACAACCCCGGGAGTGCACGTGCGGCCGGTAGGGAGCAAGTACCTCCTGGAGGAACCGCTGGGGCGCGGTGCCACCGGCACCGTGTGGCGGGCCCGCCAGCGTGAGGCCGCCGGAGCCGAGGCCGCCGTGCCCGGACACCCCGGCGAACTGGTCGCCATCAAGGTCCTCAAGGAGGAACTGGCGCACGACCCCGAGGTGGTCATGCGCTTCCTGCGTGAGCGTTCGGTGCTGTTGCGCCTGGGGCAGGAGAACCACTCCAACATCGTCCGGGTCCGCGACATGGTCGTCGAGGGCGACCTCCTCGCCCTGGTCATGGACCTGGTCGACGGCCCCGACCTGCACCGCCACCTCTACGAGAACGGCCCGCTGACCCCGATCGCCGCCGCGCTGCTCACCGCGCAGGTCGCCGACGCGCTCGCCGCCGCGCACGCCCGGGGCGTGGTCCACCGTGACCTCAAGCCCGCCAACGTGCTGCTCGCCGGCGGCCGGGACGACGAGCCGCTGCGGCCGATGCTCACCGACTTCGGGATCGCCCGCCTCGCCGACTCGCCGGGCATCACCCGCGCCCACGAGTTCGTCGGCACCCCCTCCTACGTGGCCCCCGAGTCCGCCGAGGGGCGCGGCCAGACCTCCGCCGTGGACGTCTACGGCGCCGGCACCCTGCTGTACGAACTGCTCACCGGACAGCCGCCGTTCCGCGGCGGATCCGCGCTGGAGGTGCTCCAGCGCCACCTCTCCGAGCAGCCCGCCCGCCCCGAGCACGTCCCCGGTCCGCTGTGGACGGTGCTCGAG
>NZ_VKHT01001198.1 GCF_014141535.1 Streptomyces alkaliphilus
GGCGTCAGATGTTTATAAGAGACAGCTCCTGGAGAGGGCCCTGGACGGCGAGATCGTCCGCTCCGACCTCTACTGGACGAAGAGGTCCGGTCGGAGCCGGCCGGTCATCTTCCTCCGGCCCATCTGCTGGGCCGAGCCGACCACCCGTGTGTGGCCCGTCATCGTCATCAAGCAGCACTGACCACCGGCCCCGCCCGGCGCCCGGGCGGGGCCTTTTTGAGTTTTCGGGGTTCGGCGACCACCCACCCGGTCGGGAAGAGGCCCTCTCCCGGGCCGCAGCGGAACCGCACGCCCCCTGCCATCCCCGGCAGGAGGCGATATCCGGACATCGAAAGAGGAAGAGCAAGGGCAACCTCCGGCCCGGCCCCCGTCGTCCATGCGTGACCGACGCGAACCCTGCCTCCCCTCCCAACGCATCACCGCCCCACTGGGTGCGCTGCGGCTACGACGCCACCGCAGAGAATCCGGTGGGCTGCCGCGGCATCCACGTCCCCGACCACACCACCTGCCTGGCCCACCTGAACGACACCGACCGCACCACCTACCTGAACAGCCTCCAACCCGGTGCCGACATCGACCACCGCGGCACCCCCTTCACCCCGGCACTGCTCCAACAACTCCTCACCGCCTTACACGACCCCACCACCAACCGACCAACCCTCGGAGACGCCCGCTTCGATGAAGCGTGGTTCTCCAAGGACGCCTGGTTCAGTGGGGCGTCGTTCTCCAAGGACGCCTGGTTCGGTGAGGTGTCGTTTTCCAAGGACGCCTGGTTCGACGGAGCGTCGTTCTCCGAGAACGCCCACTTCGGCGGGGTGCGATTTGAACTGGTTCGCTGGTTGGGGCCGTTGCGGTGCGAGGGGACGGTGGACCTCCGGAGCGCCGTGTTCGGCGCGTCGGTGACGGTGGAGATCAGCGCCGGGGAAGTGGATCTGCGGGGCGTCCGGTGGGAGTCCACGGCTGCCCTGCGGTTGCGGCACGCCACGGTCGATCTGTCCGGGGCGGTGCTGGAGCACCCCCTCACCGTCGCAGCCGAACCAGTCCCCTTCACCCTCCCCCACGGCACCGTGTTGAGCGAGGGTGCCTCAACCACCTCCGGCACCACCCCGGGGGGCGGCATACGGTTGGTCGACCTCTCCGGGGTGAACGCCGCCCATCTGAACCTGATGGACGTGGACCTCTCGGAATGCCGGTTCACCGGCGCGGTCCACCTGGACCAGCTCACCATCAGCGGCCAGATCCGCTTCGCGACCCCACCCACCGGATGGCACCGACGCGGCCCACTGCCCGCGCGCTGGTCCCGGCGCGAGGTCCTGGCCGAGGAACACCACTGGCGCGCCACCC
>NZ_VKHT01001199.1 GCF_014141535.1 Streptomyces alkaliphilus
TCCCCGCGCCCCGCCGCGCCCCTCAGTCCCGCTCGGCGGCGCGCAGGCGGCGCCAGACGGCACGGGCGGCGTTGTGCCCGCACATGCCGTGCACGCCCGGTCCCGGCCAGGTCGCCGAGGAGCACAGGAACACCGCGGGATGCGGAGTCGCGTACGGGTGGGGGCTCGGCTTGGGCCGGAACATGGTCTGCAGGCCGGAGAAGGCGCCGCAGGCGATGTCCCCGCCGACGTAGTTGGCGTTCCGGGCCTCCAGCTGCGGCGGCCCGGAGACCGCCCGTCCCAGCACCAGGTCCCGGAAGCCCGGGGCGAAGCGTTCTATCTGCCGCTCCACGGCCTCGGTGAGGTCTCCCCGCCAGTTGTGCGGGACGTGCCCGTAGACCCAGAAGACGTGCTTGCCCTCCGGGGCCCGGGAGGGGTCGATGACGGTCGGCTGGGAGGTGATGAGGAACGGCACCTCGGGCGCGTGGCCGGAGACGGCGGCCCGCAGCGCGGTGTCGATCTCCCCGGCCGTGGGCCCCAGGTGGACCGTCCCGGCCCGGTGGGCGGCCGGTGAGCTCCACGGGACGGGGCCGGAGAGGGCGTAGTCCAGTTTGAAGGCCGCGGCCCCGTACCGGAAGGACCGGAAGGCGTCCCCGAGCCCGGCGATGCGGGCGGCGGCGGTGGGGGAGGTGTCGAAGATGTAGGCGCGGGCCGGCGGCAGCTCGTCCAGCCGCCTGACCTCCACCCCGGTGTGGATGGTGCCGCCCAGCTCCCGCAGGTATCCGGCGAGGGCGTCGGAGATGGCCTGCGAGCCGCCGCGCGCGATCGGCCAGCCGCCCTCGTGCGCGCCCAGCGCGAAGACCAGGGAGATCGCCGAGGTGGCCGGGGTGTTCAGCGGGGAGATGACGTGGCCGGCCAGCCCGGCGAAGAGGGCGCGGGCCCGCTCGCCCCGGAAGCGGCGCATCAGCCAGGAGACCGGCGGCAGGCCGGTGAGGCCGAACCGGGCCAGGGTGACCGGCCCGCGCGGGGGCAGCTCCCACGGTACGGTGAGGAAGTCGTGCGCCAGATCCTCCCAGCGCCCCAGGTAGGGGGCGAGCAACCGCCGGTAGACCTCGCCGTCGCGGCCCTCCAGGGAAGCGGCGGTCTCCTCCACCGAACGGGTCAGCAGCGCGGCCGTGCCGTCGGGGAAGGGGTGGGCGAGGGCGTACTCGGCCTCCAACCACTCCAGCCCGTGCCGGGCCAGCGGCATGGCGTTGAAAGCGGGGGAACCGACCCCGATCGGGTGAACCGCCGAACAGGGGTCGTGGCGGAAGCCGGGCAATGTCAGCTCCTCGGTCCGCGCCCCGCCCCCGATGCCGTCCCC
>NZ_VKHT01000012.1 GCF_014141535.1 Streptomyces alkaliphilus
CGCCCGCCCCGCACCGAGCCGCCACTCACGCCGCAAACCCTCCACGGCGACATGAAAAGCAGGATCCCTGGGAACCGCCGCCACCAGCCATCACCTCTCCGAACCGAGAATCACCGGGAAGGCTGTCCACGTTGACATGGTCTGAGCAGCGTTGGCCAGTCCTTCCGCGATCTTCCCTGTCTGCTGCAGGCGAAATACCGACACAACAAAAGAAATGGTAAGTTCCAAAACCTTCACTCTGGTTCAAAACCCGAGCGACTCTGTCGGGGATCTTGGAGTTCTTGGGACAAGGGCTGTCGGCGCTTGAAATGCTTCGGAACGGTCTTGCGTGCTTCCGCCCTTCTGAGGTGATCGGTGTCCGTTCTTCCCCGGTGCGGTGCGGTGGTTCCCGAGCTCACAGCACGGGTGACCTGGGCTGGCAACCCTCGCGGCGCCACGGTGATGTGGGTAGGTGATCGCCTCGATGGGCTCCGGGACGACAAAGACTTTGCTTCCCGGGACCCGCGTGATGGCCGCCCCGGACTCTCGCCGGCCCAACTCGCCACGGTCTGTGTGCTGCAGTTCCTGCTCAACCTCTCCGACCGGCAGGCTGCCGAGGCGGTGCGATGTCGGATCGACTTCACGTATGCCCCGGCCCCGGGGCTGGACGACCCGGGGTTCCACCACGGTGTGCTGACGGATTTCCGTGATCGTCTGTGCGAGGACGATCGCGCGGACCGGCTGCTCTCCCTGTCGCCGGCCCGGATATGGGAGGCCGGTATGGTCGCCGCACGTGGGAGGCAGCGCACCGACTCCCCCCGGATCCCGGCCGCCGTCCGGGACCTCACCCGCCTGGAGTGGAGCCGGCCCTTCAAGCAGTACGCGCGACGTTGGAGGAGGCCGCCCGGCGAGCACCCGACATCCTCGACGGCCCGGTGGATGCCGAGTGGACCACCCGCTACGGGCGTACGGTCCGGCTGCCCAGCCGGCCGACTCACCCTGCCACCCGGCTCAAGCAGGCGGGAGCGGATGCCCGCCTGTTCCTCGGGTGCGTGCCGCACCACCGGCGTGGCCCCCGCGCGGAAGCGCTGCGGCAGATCACGGTACAGAACTTCCTCCCCGACGCCCGTGGCAGGTTACGTCCGCGCACCGAGAAGGACGGACAGCCCCAAGGGGCCGTGCGGCTCGTCACGCCCTACGACCGCGAAGCCCGCAGGGCCATCCGGGGCACCATCCGCTGAAGCGGCTACCCGGTCCATGTCACCGAGACCTGCGCAACCGGCGACGCCCGGGCCGACCCGATCACGGACATCGGCACCACCAGGCCGACCGGGGACACCGAGGCCCTCCCCGGCATCCACGCCCGCCTCCGTGCTCGCCGGTTGCTGCCCGAACAGCACCTCCTTGACGGCGGCTACCTTTCCGTCTCGCTGCTGCACCGCTCCCTGTAGGCCACGCTCAAGATCCCCGACGGAGTCGATCGGTGCTGATCCGATCTCTCAGCCCGTACCGGCGACGAGTGCCTCGCCGAGCGGGGTGCGGCGGTAGAGCACGGACCGTCCGGACCGGGCGCGGACGAGCAGTCCCGCGCCTCGCAGGATGGCGAGGTGGTCTCCCACCGCGCCGGGTGTCATGGCGAGGCTTCGGGCGAGGTGGCTGGTACTGGCCGGGGCGTCCAGTGCCAACAGCAGTCGGGCTCGGGACCGGCCGATCAGAGCGGTCAGCGTGTCCGGTCGGGGGACGGTCTCCCGGTCACCCCACGGGGCGGCGGTGCCGCGGGCACGGTAGACCAAGGTCCTGGGCCAGGGCCAGGGGTCTGCCAGGTGGGCGGCGATATTCGCGACGAAGACCGAGGGGATCAGCAGGAGTCCGTCGCCGGCGAGGCGGACCGGTTCGACCCGGGCGAAGTGGCCGATCTCGATACCGCCGGCTTGCCAGGTGATGCTCGGGTGCAGGCTCTCGATGGTCGTGACCCATCCGTGTTCGCCGATCGTACCCACCCGGTGCACGACGTCGCGCTCACAGATCGCGCGCAGTTGCGGCCAGTCCGCGGCGAGCAGTTCGTGCCAGGCCCGGTCCATCGCCTCGGCGATCCTGGAGACGGCGTCCGTGGAGTCCAGCACCGCGCGTACGCGGGGATCACCGGCGGACGGGCCGGTCGCGTGGGTGGCGATTTCGAGGCGGACCGCTTCCGGCGGTGTGGCCCGGATCATGGCCAGGTCGTCCGCCCAGGTCTGGTTGAGGCCGCGAGGGGGCGGGGCGACGAAGCTCGGCCCGGATCGCGGGTTGTGCAGCGCGAGGACGGCGTTCAGTTCACTCTCGCGGCGAAGCCGTTCAAAGGCCGGGAGGAGCCGGGTGGCCCAAGCTCGCGGCAGCGGTCCGTCCCGGCCGGCGAGTGAGCGCAGCAGCAGGCAGAGGTCCAGCGCGGGCGACAGCGCGAAGCGGCTGCGCAACAGGTCCTCCACGGAGACTTCGAAGCGGAGCACCGCGCCATGCTACCGAGGGAGCTCTGTTCCGATTCGTCCAGCGACGAATCATTGGTGTCGGGCGCGGGAGCACGGCGAGGTTGGGCGTCATGACCCCAACCGCCGAGCCCGCCCGGGGCGACCACCGTGCCACCTACCGGCAGGTGCTGGCCGAGCCGCGATTCCGGCTGCTCTTCGCCACACGCGCCGTCGCGATCACGGCGGACATCCTGCGGATCACCACCTTCTCGGTGTTGATCTTCTCGACCACCGGCTCCGCGCCGCTGAGCGCGGCGGCCTTCGGTATCGGCTTCATCCCGCAACTGTTCGGCTCGCTGTTGCTGGGGTCACTGGCCGACCGACTGCCGCCCCGCGCGCTCATTACCGGCGGCTACGCCTTGACGTGCGCCGCCGCCCTGCTGCTCGCCCTGGTGCGGATGCCGGTCGCGGCAAGCCTCGGTGTCGTGGCTCTGGTCTCTCTCGCCACACCGGTGTTTCACGGCGCCTCGAGTCGGCTGGTCGCCGAGACGCTGGAGGGGGACGCCTATGTACTGGGCCGTTCACTGAACAACATCGCCGCTGCCGGCGCGCAATTGCTCGGTCTGGCGCTGGGCGGTGCGACCGTCGCGGCACTCGGCCCACGCCGGGCGCTCGCGGCCGGCGCCGTCCTCTACCTCGGCTGCGCGCTGGCCATCCGCATCCGGCTGCCCCGGCTGCCACCGGGAGAGTCCGGTGGCACACCCGGCAGCGCCGGGAGGGACAGCGGGGCCGCCCGTGCAAGCCTGCGAGGTGCGGGCCTGCTGCTGCGCCGACGCACGGTGCGACGGCTGATGCCGGCCCAGTGGCTACCCGTCGCGTTCGTGGCGGGCTCGCAAGGCCTCCTGGTCGCCTACTCGGGAGAACGCCACTTCGCGCCCGGCTGGTACGCGGTGCTGATGGGCTGTCTTCCGGTCGGCATGCTTGTCGGGGACCTGCTGGTGGGCCGACTGCTGCGGCCGCCCACCCGGGAGCGACTGGTGGTGCCGTTGATCGCGCTGACGGGACTACCGCTGGTCGGCTTCGCCGCCCGGCCCGGGGTGGGCGTCTCGTCCTGTCTGCTGCTGCTCAGCGGCCTCGGATACGCCTACCAACTCGGCCTGCAACGCCCCTTCCTCGACGCCCTGCCACAGGATGGCCGGGGCCAGGCCTTCAGCCTGCTCGGCGCCGGGAGCATCACGCTCCAGGGCGTCGGGGCGGTGTGCCTGGGCGCGGTGGCCGCAGCCATCGGAACAGGCGGCGCAATCGCCCTGGCAGGCGGCGTGGTGGCACTTACCGCAGGCTGGATTCTCACCTGGCACCCATCCACCTCCCCGGTCCCCGTCCCGAACGACTCAACGGGATCGGAGAACAGTCGAAATCGAACCTTGTCACCAGCTGCCACCATCCGATAACGGAAAGTTATAATTGGTGGACCCCTTCCGTGCTCATTGTTTCAGCGCTGCGTGGAAACTCAGCCCCCGAAGTCGTCGCTTGCGCAATGATGGAGGGGACGGACCGAAGGAGGTCAAGAGCGTGCCACTGAACTGGAGCCTGGTTGGCGCCGGCGAGACCGATCCACTACTGCGTCCGCGGGACATTTATGCGGCAGGCCCTCGGCCCTGGCCATACTTGCGGCACGAGCAGGGCGAGGTTCTGGACCGGTGGTTCGAGCGTCGCACTGACAAGGATGTGGTGATCAAACAGAATACTGGGGGCGGCAAAACGGCGGCGGGTCTACTGATCGCTCAGAGCACACTCAACGAGGGTGTTGGGAAGGCTGTTTACTTGGCCGGAGACACTCATTACGCATCTGGCCAAGTTCAGAAGGAAGCACTAAATCTGGGCCTGGTGACCACCACGGATCCCAGAGACCCGGCATTCCAGCAAGAAAAAGCCATTCTGGTAACCAACTTCAAGAAACTCTTCAACGGCATGTCGACATTCGGTGTGGCTGGCGACAACAGCCGTCCTCATATGCCACTCGGCGTAGTCGTCGTCGACGATGCCCATGCAGCACTGAACACGATCACTCGGCAATTCCGACTCTTCATTCCTTGTGGGCACAAGACCCACGACAAGCTGGTGAACATGTTCGCCCATGAGCTGCGACGGCAGGCACCAAACCAATGGCGTGACGTCCAGGCTGGAGACTACTCGGCGCTCGTACGCGTACCGTTCTGGACCTGGGCCAACCGACATCAAGAGGTCATGGATCTCTTGCATCCGCACAGTAGCGACGATGAATTCAAGTATGTGTGGCCCCTGATTGCGGATGTTCTAAATCTCTGCACGGCTTCTATCACTAGCCGAGGGGTGGAAGTGCGGCCGCCATGCCCTCCGGTCCACGCGATCCCGGCCTTCACGAACGCCCAGCGCCGCGTGTACTTGACCGCTACATTGGCTGATGACAGTGCGTTGACTACCGCCCTGGACGTTGGTCCTGCGCTGCTGGCCTGCCCAGTGACCCCAGGTAGCGCCGCTGACATGGGCGACCGACTGATCCTCGCGCCGCTCTCACTCAACCCGTCGCTAGGCGATGAGGCTATACGCCTCTTGGCCAGGCAGTTCGCAGACGGTGACCGGAACGGTGATGGCGTCGCCGAGACGGAGCCGGTCAATGTCGTTGTAATCGTCCCGAGTTCGAAACGCGCTGCCGTGTGGGCCCCGTACGCCCACCGCATTCACTCTGCGGCAACGCTGGACGAGGGGGTCAAGGAACTACGCGAGACGCCTCATGTCGGTCTAGTCGTGCTGGTCAACAAGTACGACGGCATCGACTTGCCTAACAATGCCTGCCGTCTGTTGATCCTTGACGGGGTCCCTTTGCCCCTAGATGCAGCCGAACGCCGCGAAGCGGCCATCCTTCCGGACAGCCGGTTCCGGGTAACTCAAAGCATCCAACGGATCGAACAGGGCATGGGCCGTGGAGTGAGGGACCGGGAGGACTACTGCGCTGTCCTCCTCATGGGTGCCGAACTCAGCATGGCCATTCATGACCCACGTCGTCTCGATCTCTTCTCCCCCGCCACACGCGCACAACTCAGGGTAAGCCGTAGCATCGCCGACCAGATCGCCGGTGAGGGCCTGGGGCAGGTCCGGGAAGCCATCGACGCCTGTCTTGAGCGGCACCCGCAGTGGTTGACAGCTAGCCGCCGAGCTCTGGCAGATGTTCAGTATGACCAGACCAGCACTGTTCGCGCCGAGGCTACAGCCAACCGCCAGGCATTCAACCTAGCTGCCATCGGGCAATACCAAGCAGCCGTGAGTCGCTTGCAGGCTGTAATCAACAGCCTGGAGGACAAAGCTCTCCGTGGTTACCTCATGGAGCAGAAAGCGGCATACCTTCACCACGTCGACCCGTCGGCTGCCCAGCAGGCCCTCACCACTGCCGTAGTCAAAAACCCCATGGTCCAACGTCCTGTTGACGACGTGGCTCCGCGAACCATCAAGGCGGCAGCCGTACAAGCCCGTGCGGCCACCGAATACCTGCGAGAAACCTACTCGGATGGTGTCCAGTTGGTTCTTGGCGTGCGTCACATCTTCGACCAAATCGTCTGGGGAGACAAGGACCGGACAAATGACGCTGAAGCGGCCTGGGAACTTCTGGGCCACCACCTTGGCTTCCGAAGTGACCGCCCCGACCAGATGTTCAAAATCGGCCCCGACAATCGATGGGCGCTGACTAATGAGCAGCACGCAATCATCGAACTGAAGACGGGAAGCAGCAGCGACCTGATCTCAAAAGACGATGCGGATCAACTCGGTGGCAGCGTTCGTTGGCACGAGTCCATTGCGCCAGATATCAGAGCCCAGCCCGTGATGCTTCACCCGAGCAGCACACTTCACACACAGAGCCCGCCTGTGCCCGGCCTGCGCGTTGTGACACCGAATAAACTTGACGAACTGCGGGAAGCAGTGGCAGGAGTCACCCGCGCCCTGGCCACCGGACATGGGCGGTGGGGTAATGAACAGTCCGTCGCTGCCGAGCTGCAGAGGGCCAAGCTGACTGCGGGGGCGATCTTCTCCACGTACACGGAGACGGCTCGCCCCGCTCTATGATGAGCATCAACAATTAGCCTCGACCCTACGTGAGTCCCATCAGCTTGCTGATGGGACTCACGTAGGGTCGAGGCTGGCGCGATAGCGGCGTACGTCCGCTATCGCGCCAGCCCTCACTGCATCGAACCGTGTGCAGTTCTTCCCCACACGGCTTGCCGACGCCGTTCACTACCGGAATTCTGCCTGCCCCACCAGTCCCGCAAAGGGTTGGGGGCCACGACGCTCCCGTACAGAGCGACTAGCCCCAGCGAGTCGGCTCAGGCGAACGCCACTACCGACCAGCCGAGTTTTTGGCTGGTCCGATGCTTCTTGGTGAGAAATCCTCCGATCCGCATCCGCGCGAGGAGCGAGCCGGTCGAAGCGATGGGTCGAGTTCCTGAAGCGGAAATATGCGCCCCACCCACGACGGAACATGCTCACGTTCTCCACGATCATTTTAGTTAGCGCTTAATTTGAATACTGTAGGATTTGCCGCGGCCTCACGAGCTCGTTCCCCGATGGACTACACCCGTTTTGCATTGATATGCCACTAGCAGGACTGAGCAGCCACCCGCTAGATGGGTTCTTTCTCCTGGGAATGCACCGCCTCATTTAGTAATGCATCAGCTCGCCCCGATAACTCCACCGAGTTCCGTGCGCCCTGCCCGCCCGCTCAGCAGCCATAATCCACTGCGATGATCGACCTCATGGCCCGCCGCCTCACCGGCGAGAGCACCATCCCCTGGCGCAACCCGATAATCTCGTGAAACAACCGATTACAGGATGAAACATTGGGCGAAAACGACCTCTAAGCGCTGGACCACTACTGACATCAGAGGAGCCGAAGAGCATCCCTGCACCCTGAAGCCCTGCAAGATCAGCGCAGGAGGCGATCCACCTCCTCTGGGGTCAGAGGACCCTGGTACTCGGCCCGCAGGCGGCTGCGTATTTCCTGCAACGCGATGACAGCCTCCTCATGCTGACGCGAGAGCTCCGAGCGCCTGGATTCGCACTCCCTGATCCGCTGCTCATGCCACTTCTTCCGGCGGGCCGGGTTCTTCTTCGGTGGATACTTCTTCCACCGAAGAAGCAGTCCCCGTGACTGCTCAATGCGCCTGTCGTTCTTCTCCATCTCATCCCGACTGCTCCAGACGGCAGCAAGCAAGGGCCGGAGCACAAGAGATATCTTGCGTCTTTCCTGGGCGCGGGCGGCGGCATTCTCATCCGTATACCGAATAGCGACGGGGGACTCATGCTGCCCGGTGCGCTGCCAGCCGTATCCCTCGAAGCTCCGGAGAATCCGGTAGTTGAAGTTCCTCCCCACGCAAGCCCCTTACTTGCCTTGAAGTTCTTCCCCGCCGTTCAGGCCCCCTTGAAGTACGAGGGTGCCAGCCTCACGGTACGACTCGACAGGACTACGCGTTTACCGCAGGAACGAGATTCTTGCCAGCTCGCCTTTGTTCAGTCGGGGAACCTTCGTCGAACAATGCGATCTTCACCAGCAGCCGACCATCGCCATATTGATCATCATCTCTTTTAGCTTCGATGTTTTTTGAGGTCCTGTCAACTTGCTGGCAGGACTTTCTGGCCTTCGATTGAGGTAGTTCTCGGTGGTGGGGCAGACTGTCATGCCGAGTCGGCGCCGGGATCCCCTGTACCTGGGGTTTGACCAGACTCCTTTGTGCAGGTCACAGAGGGTTTGGGGAGTAACCTTAGAGCGTGTCCTATGTGGAGTGTGGCTCGTTGAGTGGGCATGGGGAGTAGTCGGTGGGGTTGGATCGTTCCGGATGGTTTGTGGGAGCTCGTGGAGCCGTTGTTCCTATCTGAGCGGGTACGGCCGCGGGGCTGGGGGGACGCGGAACACCCCTGATGAAGCGGTGTTCGCCGCGATCGTGTACGTCCTCACCAGCGGGTGTGCCCGGGGCATCTGCCGCCGTGTTCCGGGATCTCCGAGTCCACCGCGCACCGCCGCTTCCTGATCCGGCCCGGGGCCGGGGTGTGGGCACGGTTGCACCGCGCGGTGCTCGATCAACTCGCAGCCGCGGACCTGCTCGACCTGTCCCGGGTGCTGATCGACACCGCCCACCTGCGGGCTGAGAAAGGGGCGAACACCCGGGTCCGAGCCCCGTGGACCGGGGCAGGGCGGGTCCCGGGATGCATGTCCTGTCCGATGCGAACGGCCTGCCCCTCGTGGTCGCCGTCTCAAGTGGCAACACCCGGGACAGCCGGGGCCTGAAGCCGCTCCCGGCCGGTCTCCGATCGGGACACGACCCCGAACGCGGCCGCCACCACCACCCCGGGCGGATCCACGCGGACAAGACACCCCATGCAGTTATCGGGTCAAGCGGCGGTGGTGAGTTGGGGTTTCGTTGGTGGGGTGAAGGCGGTGGTTTCGTCGAATTTCTGGTGGGTGGTCAGGCAGTGGTGGAGTTGGCCGATCATGCGGTTGAACAGGTGGCGGAGGGCTGCGTAGTAGCGGTCGCCGGTCTCGCGTCGGCGGTTGTAGTGGGCGTGGGCTCCGGGTGAGGCGGTCAGGGCGGCGAATGCCCAGTGCCGGCCGGTCGCTGCGAGTCGGCTGTTCTTGATTCGGCGGTGGCTGACGCGGCGGCTGCGGCCGGATTCGCGGGTGACCGGAGCGCTTCCGGCACAGGCCTTCAGGTCGCGGGCGGTGTCGAAGCGGGTGTGGTCGTCGCCGATCTCGGCGAGGATCCGGGCGCCGGTGAGCACGGCCAGGCCGGGGAAGCTGGTGATGATCTCCGCGTCGGGGTGCTGGAGAAAGAGTTCTTCGGTGGCCCGGGCCAGGTCGTCGCAGGCCTGGCAGGCCGCGTCGAGCTGGGCGAGGAGAGCGAGGGTCTGGCGTCCCATCGCGGCTTCGACCAGGCCGGGCCGGCGGAGCCGGGTGCGGCGGAGCACTTCCAGGAGCCGGTCGGTCTCGGCGTCGATCCGCCGTTGGCGACCCGCGCGGGTGACGGCGGCTTTGAGCCGGCTGCGGGTGAGGCAGGCAGCCTCACCCGGCGTGGGGACGACTGCCAGGATCGCGCGGGCCTCCCGCGCCGGCAGCCGTTCGCGTTTGTCGGCGAACGCCTCGAGTATCGCCGGGTAGTACTCGCGAAGGTGGGAACGGAGCCGGTTGTGGGCGCGGGTGCGGTCCCAGACCGTGTCCTGCTGGGCCCTGGCCAGGACGGCGATCGCCCTGACCAGGTCGGAGTCGTCGGGCAGCGGCCGGTGAAGTTCGGCGTCGGTCCGCAGGATGTTCGCCAGGACGACGGCATCCTGGTGGTCGGACTTCTTGCGGGAGACGGCGTGCCGGTCTCGGTAGCGGGCAACCGCCATCGGATTGATCGCGTAGACACGCCGGCCGGACGCCCGCAGACAGGCCACCAGCAGACCGCGAGAGGTCTCGATCGCGATCGGAATCGGATCTTCCGGGCTGTCGCCGTGCTCGGCCAGCAGTCGCAGCAGGTCCTGAAAACCCGTGGCGTCGTCGCCGATCCGCAGCTTGCCGAGCAGGCGGGCATCGGTGTCGACCACCGCGATGTCGTGATGGTCCTCGGCCCAGTCGATTCCGCAGGTCACGTGCAATGTGTGCTCCCCTCGAAGTGTCTGCCGTCCGTCGGCGTCGAGCCGCGGCAGGGACCACCCGGCGACCTAATAGAAGCGCTCGCGGGCGCACCACCCCATCAGCCGTCCGTGGCCCCGGCGATGTCCAGGGTCCTCGCTCTTGTGAAGAGCTCCACGGCTCCGGCTGATCGGGAGGTGGCCCTGGAAACGGCTCGAACCACGCCACGCTACGGGCGCCGCGGTCGCAGAGGCAGGGGCCTTGCACGCGTCCCTCTTGTCGAAGCGCTCCCAGGCGCGGCATACAGAACAGACGTCTCGCCCGGCCCCTGCCGAGGCCGGCAACGGCCAACCTCGATGCCTATTAGGCCTACGACATCCCCGACCCGGGCCGATGGATGCACGGCAAACGCCCGGCCGTCCGTATCGCACGCAAGGGCGTGGAGAGTTCCCAACGACTCGGACGACAACGCTGGAAGATCGAAAGGACCATCGCCCGGCTGGTCGGCTACCGCCGCCTCTCACCGCGCTACGAACGGCATTCCCGCAACCACCCGGCCTTCCCCGGCCCGGCCGCCGCCCTCGTCTGCTACAAACGCCTACGCCGACTCACCACACAGGACACGCTCTTAGAGCGTTGTGTCCCCCGCACGGTGTGCCGCTTCCTGCAAAGCCTCACTCGCGAGCTTGGCCGGATTGGCGCCGACAATCGAGCAATCGTCCTTCGAGCACGAGGTGGGCCCAGGAGGGGGATTCACTGTGCGGCAGCTTAGACACATCCAGCCCGGCGTCGGCCGACTGGTGACAGTGGTCAGAAGCTCGATTAGAGCTGGTGGCTGGGCCCTGGCGATGTTCCTTATGGCTGCCTCCTGAACGTGGCCATCAGGGTCGTTCAAGAGCTGTCGGATCGGGTCATTGAGCGAATTCCCGCTCATGACCGTGATCATGGAGGCTGCTACTGCACGCAGCACGGGATTGCCGCTGTCCACCCAGCAATCCGGTTCGGTTCCTGACGCGAGTGATGCCAGTGCCCCAGCCGCGAGACGCTGGTGTCTCGTGCTCGGTTCCAGCTTGGGCAGTAAAGCTCTCAACCGCGGTGCTGCCTGCTCGGCGATGGGTGCCTTCCACAATGACTTTGCCGAGAATCTGGCCTGACCGAGGCCGAGTGTCAGCAGTCGGATCAACAGTCGCACGGCCGCCTCGGGATCGTTCACGGCGGACCAATCAGGAGCGCGCCGTTCTTGTGCGCTGTCGAAGAGAGCGAAGTAGGGGTTGTTGTCCTGTGAGCGTTCCATTCGAGCCAAGGCGATCTTTGCCTGGGAGGCGAGAATCGCACGGTCGAAACCGTAGAGGGATGTTGCCAGCCCAATGAGCTCTCGGAGCGTTTCGTCCGATTGCTTGCGTAGGCGGTTCGATCCGCCAGTGTTCATATCCATCGTCTCGACGAAATCAGCCAGCTCATCGAGGAGGGTCGCCTGCGTGGTCGAAAGGTCGGTCATCACGTTGTCGGCGATGAGCCGGAGGAAGTGCGCGTAGAAGGAGCCGTCGTAATCCCACGACCAGGACTTCGCCAGCTCCTCCAGCTTCTGTGCCATCGCGTCGTGAATGGCTTGAACGTCGTCGTCAAACCCCCGCTCGGCGAGAAGTCGACTGAGTGTCTTCTGGAGACCGTCCGGAGCTTCCAAGGCGCAAGCGGTGACCAAGTGAGCGGTGTGCGGGACATGGTCCAAAAGCACTTCAGCCGCTTCGGCCTGTGTTCTGGTCAAGCTGTCGTCGGCGAGCCATGCTCTGAAGTCGAACGTCGTGTCTCCGTCCGATCGTGGCCAGTGTGGCAACGCTCGCAGGGCAAGCACGTCCTTCAGCAACTGCGAGTCCTCCACGACGGAGGAGTCCGGGCGGAAGCGAAGCTGCAGTGAGGCACGTGCGACCAGGGCATGCTCGGGACCGAGTTCCGTCGCCGCCGCTTCTGCGGACGCACGAAGCTCAGCCGGGACAGGCAATCCGAGGAGGTCCTTCCAGCTCTGCCACCCCTCCTGGGTTCCGTGGGTGACATGACCGATCAAGCACTCGCAGATCTGTCGGATCGTTGCGTCGTCGAGTTCGGCCCCTTCTCTGACAGCCTGGACAAGCGCCCTCGCCAGTACGACATCATCAGGGTTTCGGTGCAGTGCGGTGGAGACGGCGCGAGCTACGGCCACGTCGAGAGTGCACGCGAGAACGAGTGGTTCGAACTGCTGGCCTGTGATCCGCGCATCGACCCAATCCGGGATCTCGTGTGGGCGGGAGACGATGCGCATGGCGTCTCCAATTTCCGCGAAGAGTGCGATCCTTGGGGCGACGGTTTCCTCGGCGCCGGACAGTACGAAGATGCCGGTTTCGTCGAAGAGATGAACTGCATCACGCGCCGCAGTCGCCGCCCGGGCCGGCGGTAGTCCCCAGGGCTCACGGAGATCGGCGGCAATGGCGGCGACGACCGACTCCTTCACGGCCTGCCCCTGATTGTTCAGGATCTCGGCGGCCTCGCTGATGAACGCGTGCATAGTTGCTGTGTGTAGTTCGGTGCCCGCCAACGGTCCCAGAGCGCGACCGTCGCCGCGCCGCACCTCGCGGTCGGCCACAATGTCTTTCACGACTGCTTCGAGGATCGTCGCACGCTGCTTCGGGAGCGACTCGGTTGATCGCCGCACGGCGAGGAGGGCCAGTAGGACGGGGATCAGGGGTGTCTCACACAGCAGGGAGTCCTGCGCCAGCGCTGATCGCACCCATGCCGCGCGCTCGGCAACCCAACCCGGCCTGTCCGCAGCCTTGGGAAGCCTCTGGGCCGCGGCCAACGTCAGGACCGCGGTCACCGTGCTCTCCGCTGTGGATGGTGACCGCAAGCGCAAGGTCGGCCATCCGAGCGTGGCAGCCTGACCGTAGGCGACATCGCGGGTGGCCAGCAGGATGCAGACTCCTTCAGGCACAGCCGCGACCAGACCGGATATTTCACCGACAACCCTCGACCGCTGATCGTAGGTCTCGTCGAGCGAGTCGAGGATCAGGGCGATGCCACCATCCTTGTCCAGGCGCTCGTTGATTTCGGTGGTGAGCACGCTCCGGTCTGCTGGCCTATCCTCGCGTACGGCCGCAGCGACGAGGCGATCGCGGAAACCCGCTTGCGAACCCGCCATGTTGACTTCACGAAGCGATACCCGCACGGGCAGAGGCAGAGCTCGATCCGAAGCCAGATGCGCCGCCAGACTCCTCAACGCAGTGGTCTTCCCACCTCCGGGCAAGCCGGTCAAAATGGCGCGGCCACGGCGGAGGAAAGCCCAGATCAGCTCACTCTCGTCCCGGTCGTCGTCCGGGTTCGTGCCTACTTTGATGCCCGCGTCCGCTTGGACGAGAGGGAGGTTGGGCAACTCGGCTCCCAGCGAGCGCAGATCGATCTCCGTACCCTCCCGGGCAAGGCGCTCCCTATACCGTTCCAGTACCAGCCGTCGGGTCTCTAGCGCGGCCGCCGGGGTTCCCTTGGTGCTGCTGATTTCGATGCCCTCACCGTGCAGAGCATCCAGCCAGCCAGCGAGCCTGTACCCACCCCGGAGCCGGGCTGTGCGACCCGCGATTCTCGTCAGCGCTGCCCACGCCCCACCAGCCGAGTCATCCCCGTCGTTGTCCACAACATGACGCAAGTGGCCGATGGCCACCTGCGACTCTGGTTCGTCCGGCTCCTCTACCCGCAGCTGCCAGATCACTGCGCACTTGAGGGCCAGGGCACGTTCGGGCTCGTCCAAGGCGCCCAGGAGAGCCCGAACATCCGCCAGGACCTCGGCCTCCTCTTTCGTGGGTGAACCAGGGTGGTCGGTTCGCTCGCGATTCAGGACTTGCTGCAGCTTTCTCATAGGCCCGCTCAGCGTTCCCGAGACGACCACCAGGCGATCCCTGGCGGGATCAAGACCAGATCTGGCGGCCTGCACCCACTGGGCCACGGCTTCTTTAAGGGGCTTGCCGGCAGTCAGGCTCCGCTTGGCCTGGACGAGCGCACGCTGCCCTGACTCGAAGTCGATCCTGATGTCGTCGACAGGATCATCGGTTTCCAACGACACAGACGCCACTCGGGCAAGTGCGGGAGGAATCTCGATCCCCGGCAGCGAAACCCCTGAGAGTCCACATGCCACTGCGTACGCAGCAACGCCGCGCCGGTATTCAGTACCCGCATCGCCGGAAGCGCCTGCGACGCTCCCAGACCTTGCCCTTGAGCTGCCGACCACACATAAAGCCTACGCGGCCGGTGCCGCCTTGAAGGGACATCCAGGAGATACTCGGCCACTCCTCGATCACCATCACGGCGGACACGTACATGGACCTGCTTCCCGAGGCGGATCTTGCGATCGCCGAGGCTGCGGCCCGTCTCGTCCCGCGTGCCCGCGCCCCTCGCGATGTACCGGATGGTGCTGATCGTTTGGGGGCCATTTCGGGGGCTGCCGCCCCGTCCGTTCACGCAACGCGCTCGCAAACGGCCCCGGACGGGACGTCCGGGGCCGAGTAGGTCCCTTCCCTGAGGAGAAACCCCAGTTCAGGGCCATGCGTTTGGTGCGCCTGGGGGCCTCCCTTTCGAACCGGAACGCCCCCTTCCACCGGCTGCTCCAGGCGCTCAGCAAAACTGGCGAGACACCCGATCCCACTGAACGCTCCACCGAGCCTGATCCCGCCGTCGCCACCGAAGTTCAGGAGAACTGCATCCTAATCCCCGGACGAGGTGAAGGAGCTGACCGAGGCGTACCGAGGCGGGGCTACCTTGAAGGAACTGGCCCGCCGCTACGGCTTGCACCGGTCCACCGTTGATCGGCATCTTGAACGAGCCGGTGTTCACAAGCGACCCATGGTCAAGATGACGCCGGCACGGGTGGCTGAGGCTCGAAAGCCCTACGAACAGGGCTGGAGCACAGCCCGTATCGGGCGGGAACTTTACGTCGATGCCAGCACCGTATGCAAGACACTGAAGCGGGCGGGAGTGCAGATGCGCCCGCCGGTGGCCTGATGGAGCTGCCAAGGTGAACCGATCCTCGATTACCGCCTGCGTGGTATGACCGATGCTCAGCGCGTCCCGCTTGTCACCCGTAAGCTGGCGAGCGGGATACGTCCGCAGTACACACCCTTCTTGCTACAGCTGCGCTTTGCGAAAGACTTGATGGTTAACCACTTTAGGTAGATAATATACCCACAATTGTAGCGAGTCATACACAAAGAGGCGTAAAAGAAATAATGAACTTCAAGCAGCGCACGCTGGCTCAAATCGCGGATATGATCTGCGGCAACTTTCCTGCCGAAGAGACTTTCTTCGTCTATCGCACAAGCAGCCAGCTAACCGAATTCTTCTCGGACATCGAGACCGATTACGCCCATGACGGTTCGACTCGCAAGTATTGGGTAGCCGACACTTTGGAAAAGATCCTTGCCGAGCCACAACCTAACGCCAACACGCCCCCCGAAGCGTTCGCGCGCGTCGTCGACAGGCTCATGGACCAGGCAGACGCACAGAATGAGGACGAACAACGACAAGGCGCTCTTGCTCAGCTCAACGCCTCGCTTGCACGAGAGGGGTTCGAGGCATTCTACGCCCCTGACAAGAAGTGCTATCTGCGCCACGTTGCTACGAACACCGTCGCCGCTCCTGCGCCCAACCCACACCGCCCCTTCTCAGCTGCTGAGCTTGAACGGCGCGAGCAGCTACTGGCGTACCTCGAGAGGTGCTCGGAAGATGAGCTGATCGAAGAAGTTCTACTTCCCCTCTTCCGTCAGCTCGGGTTTCACCGAATCACTGCCGCAGGCCATAAAGACAAGGCACTGGAATATGGCAAGGATGTCTGGATGCGCTACACCCTGCCGACGCAACACATCCTCTACTTCGGAATCCAGGCCAAGAAGGGGAAGCTTGACTCGTCAGGAGTGACGAAAGCGAGTAATGCCAACGTGGCTGAGATCCTCAACCAGGCGCTCATGATGCTTGGTCACGAGATCTTTGACCCGGAGATTGGTAAGCGTGTCCTTGTAGACCATGCATTCATTGTCGCAGGCGGTGAGATCACAAAAGCAGCTCGGAACTGGCTGGGTAACAAGCTCGATGCCTCGAAGCGCAGTCAGATCATGTTCATGGATCGAGAAGATATCCTAAACCTGTTCGTGGTCACTAATCTTCCGATGCCAAGCGCGGCATGGCCGCAGACACATACCACTCACTATCCCCCCTTCTGACCTGCACATTGAACCCGGTTGTCGGTTGCGTTATAAATAGAGAGGTTATCAATTTTCGCATCGACAGGGAGGAGCTTAAAATGAGCGAACAACGATCAGACATGCCGCCGCAGTTATCCGGAGGGGAAGAAGAACGCAAGCCTGTGGTCTTCGCTGTGCGCATTGATCCAGCTTTACGGGAACAGGTTGAGGGAATCCGGGGAATAACAGAGCAATCGGTTAACGAGGTTGGCGTGGAGGCACTCATAGCGTGGGTCGACAACAAACTTGCCGACGAAGACGTGCGCGAAAAGGCTATGGCTGGCATCGAGGAAGAAGAGCGCAGAATTAAAGAGCGAAAGGCAGCCATCCAGGGAATATTGGAGGCCACGACCAGTAAGTAAGAGGAGAAGCCGAAAGGTGGTAGCGCCGACCGGGGTGGGCGCCGGAACAAATTATCAGAGTGAATTATCGGAGAGGTTTCAAGCTCCCGATCGGGCAAAGAATCAGCAGCTGAGCGGAGCGTAGGTCGCGAGGTTCGAAGGCGAGTAGCCACACAAGCGCAAGCCTCTCACCTAAACTGGGCATCACTTCTATGCCAGGGAGACCGGTATGTCAGCCCAGTAATCATTTCGGATTGGCTAGAGTGCAGCCTTACGAGACGTTCCAACGGGTTCACATAGTATCCGATTTCTTCTGTTGGCAGCGTGGCAGGATTCTCGACCGACCGACATCCCGAGCGCCACCCTCGGAAACCTCGGCGGTTTGCTTCCTGGAACCGATCGTACTCATGTGGCTCATGACCAGGAAACCAGAAATGAGAACTCAGTGACCATGCCTTATCACACAGTCGCTCGATCTCGACCCAATTAGAGATGCCAACCATTGGTGGACGCTGCGTCATGGCATAGAAAGACCTCAACTCTTTTACCGCAAGAACAACGGCATAGAGCAAGGTGAGTTCGCTGCTGTAGTGGTCATAAACCGGCCAGTCCCAAGCATTCCTTCCGTACAAGAGCTGTGCCGCATCAGTATTAGGGTGCACAAAAGCGCTCAAGAATCTATAGTGCACGTCCATCCGGCGCAGGGTCTCGTCATCGGCAAAGCCATTTGTCTTGAGGCTGTCCTTGATGCTTTGCCATTTGAGGTACGTGTCGTGCATGTACCGGTGCCGCTTGGCCTCGTCTTCGCGTTCCATGACTTCCGACAAGCCGTCATCAAAGTGTTGCTGAATATTTGGTGGGCCAACGAATGGCGAGTATTCGTTCAACAAGAAGTAGTGGATGCCAATGGTCTGCCGACTCCCACCCTCGGACGATCGGGAATGAAGCCCTTCTCTCGTGATACGAACGATGCCGCCCTTCGATCGCGACCAGTCCGTAACGTCAGTCCACCGCTCTCCAGCCTCACGCTGGCGCTGCCACTCGATCCAGGTTTCCTCATCCACGTCTCGGAAGACCTGCACGTACCGTTGCCCTAGAAATACGAGTTGGTCAATAAAGACGTGCTCGAAAGCAGACCGCAACGAACCGAGGGCAGGGGCGTAGGCGTCACGTTCAGCGTTGGAAATCGCTGACTCGAAATACAGCGCCAGCGATCGGCACCGAATTGCCAGGTCTGTATGGACCATGTATTGCGTATCACCGTGCTGTAGCCGTCCAGAGATGCCACGCAGTGTATCGACTATTGAAACTGCGGTGGCATACAGGTTTGGATGTTCAATCGAACCCTGCCATGCCATAAGTCCTACTTTACCTTACATGCGGCTAATTTGGCATTTATGACTCTCTGTAATGGTATCGCCTCTAGCCCGTTCCAGGATTACTGAACGTCGTCGGAAGTCGACCGCCGTTTGCGTCCATAGCGGATTTCACCCGACTCCAGACGCCGTAAGTCTGCAGCATCCAGAGCGCGAGAGCTAAGCGAGGATAGTCGTACTCGCACTACGAATCGATGATGGCTTAAAGTCTCAGATCGATGCCGTCAGAAGTATCACTGGCTAGACAGTCAACGAAGTCGGCAATGAAGCATTCCGACGCTGGGCGGATGACAAGATTGTCGATGATAAGGTCCGTGAGGAACCGATACCAGGGATCGCGGAAGAGGAACGCAGCTGAAACAGAAGCACAGCGCGATTGAAAAATATTGGGATCGATAGCCACTGGACCGCCTACGAACAGTACACCACGGGTTACCTCGAGCGCGAGGCGCCAAAAACTCAGAAGCTTAACTATTGGGGAATCGTCAGCTACCCCGTTTCATTTCTGGTGCCGCTCGACCAGTTCAAACAGACCGCGCTTGATGGCGAGCATCGTTATTTCCGTATTGGTCATTGATCCGCGCCCCTCCTGGGGCATTTCGTAGGAGGGTGGCACTGGAAGGCGGTAACTACCTTTGGCGATTTCCCACCCTATAAACTTTCTCTTGACCGCAGAACCCATAATAGGCGTATTCAGCTGCTGATTTTCGGAAAGTAAAGTAACTCCGTCGTCTAGTAACACGCCCTCGAACCGTGCACTGCTTTCACTCGCCCAATATGAGCCGCTAAACAGCCATCCGCGCGCACGTATTTTTCGAGTCAGCGTTCGCCTAAGACACTTTCCACGCCTATTGGAAATTGATTTCATCTCATAGATAGGTACGGTTGGGACTTTCAGTCGGCGGAGAGCCTGACATGCTCCCACTGTAAACTCTTCCATCTCGTCATGAAACTGATCGACGAACCTGGCTGCCCGCTCCTGGTCTTCGCGCTTCTGCTGCGCGTCTCGGGAACGCTGCGCTGCCCATGCCTGTAGCTCCTCGTCAAACCCCATGCCTGAAGCCTAAGGGCTGTCCCGTAAATGATCTACGGTGTGCTGGTTGACCAGCTCCTCCTCGGCGGCCTGCAGGGACATGAGGGAAACTCCTGCTCGGGAGGACGCGGGGTCAGCGGCGGGAGCCGGGCCGGGGTGGGCCGCTGGTGGTGCTCCACCGCGGGACGCTGGACGAGGGAAGCGCGGCGGGCCGCCGGCCGGCGAGGCGCCGCATGTCGAGCGGAGTCGGCCCCGGCGGGTCCGGGGGAAGGATGGGCGTGAGCCGAGCCATGCCCTGGATGTAGCTGTGGGGGTCCTTTCGCCATCGCGGCAGCGGAGCGGGATCGGAGACGCACTCGGTGACGGCCCGGACCAGGGCCACGGGGGTGTGGGTACTGGCGGTGGCGTACCAGGCGGGGTGGTCGTTGGAGGTGCCGGCCCACAACTGCCAGCGGGCGTCGCGGGTGGTCAACTCCTTCTCGGGGTCAAGGCGGCCGGTGGGGATGGCGAGTCCGGCGAGCCCGTCGGGGGCGCGGAGTTCCAGGGTGCCCCGGCGGTCGTGAGAGGCGCGCCATCCGCGGTTGACGAGAGGGTCGATGGCGAGGGCCGGTTCACGGCCCTCGCGGATCGGGCTCGGTGACGCCAGGTAGGCCTGCGGGCCCCGGCTGTAGGCCCGGGTGAGAGCGGTGGTGAAGGCGTGGACGAACTCGGTGGGGCAGGTGTTGTTGAAGCAGGCTCCCCAGGCTGGTGGGCCGAAGGGGTCCTCGTAGGCGTTGATGCGCCACAGGCCGTCGTCCTCGCCCTCGGGGAGGTAGCCGAGACGGATCCTGCGGTCCGGTGCGTGAATGTGGAGGTTGCCGAGGTCGTCGTGTGCCATTTCCCATCCCGCGGCGAGCAGGGGTTGGAGAGCGGTGTCACCGGTCGGTGTGGCTGCGGCCAGGTGGCGGGGTGAGACGTACACGTCCCCGTCGATCGGGCGAGGGGCATCGTGGGGTGGCATGCATCTCCGTGTTTCGGGTGGGAGGGCCGACGGCGCGAAGCAGTGGACCAGCGGTGAGGGGGCGATCCGGGCGAGGGGTTATGCGGTGATGCCGTAGGCGTCCCGGCTTCGCCGGTGGGCGTGGATCCAGCGGCTCATCAGCTGTTCGATCCGTGCGAGTCCCACGTCTCGCTCGTCGTCGGAAGCCCGAGGGTGGGGTGCCCCGGTGCCCAGTAGGGCGAAGGTGTGCCGGATCCGTCCGGCGTAGTCACACAGTGGGGCCGGGTGTTGGTGTCCTCGGGCCCAGCGGGCGGTGGCGTCGTAGAGGTCGGCGAGGTCGCGGCCGGCTGATGAGAGGTCCAGCCCTGCGGTGGTTCGGGTCAGGAGCCCGAGGGCATCCGCCTGCTCGACCGCCTGCCTGACCCGGTGGGTGGGGAGGTCCGCGAAAGTCCGGGTCAGGGCGCGTGCGGGGATGGCTCCGTGGTCGTCGATCTCACCGATCAGGCGAATCAGAACGGGGCAGGACAGCACGGTGCACGTGTCGCGGAGGTGTTGCCGGGCAGAGTCGGGAGTCATCGGCGTGCTCCTCCGATGGTCGCGGGGACCTTCGCGCCGGGCGGTGGGGCGTGGGAGAAC
>NZ_VKHT01000120.1 GCF_014141535.1 Streptomyces alkaliphilus
CCCTCACCCCGCGCCCCGGCGGGCTCCGAACCCGCCCCGCCTTCTTCGGGAGAGCGTCGGGGAGGATCGGCGCCGGGCCGGGACGGCGCCCCCCGACGGGACGACGGTGAACCCGCCCACGCGCCGGGCCCTCGGAAGCACTCAACAGCGAGAATCATGGACATCTGCCCCGGCGTCTGCCCACTCGCGCAGATCAGCGGGTGGTCGTCTTCAACCGGGTCAGCCGTCTCGGCATGATCGTCGGCTTCACAGTCAGGTCCATCGCCGCTGAAGACCTGATCCGGAACTACGAACACCTCGGCGACATCGAGGCGGCAGCCACAGCCACCACGAAGGTCAACGAGATGCTGCAGGTGTTCAGGATCTTGTAGAACATCGCCGCGACGTCCCCCACGGATGCAGTCCCGCCTCTGCCCACACACTCCTGACCAGCCATACGAGCACACCTCCTCGGCCCAGCCACTGTCACCGGTGGCTGGGCCGCGTTGCGAGTCCACCCGGATGGGCGACAGCATCGGTACCAACCCGCCCCCACGGACATGTAGTCCATGAATTTTCGCAGTTCGGAGCCGGTATCCGAGCTCCTGCGGTCGGCAAAGTTGACGGCCCACTCATCCCGTTCGGATCGCTGTCCAGCCATCCGCAAGTTCCTCTTCTCGGCACCCGGGTGCCCTTGTGTCGACCCGTCCGAGGGCCCTGTGGAAGCCGACTTCTCCACGCTCGGCGATTGGATCCGTGCCGTGTGACCTGACCGAGTCGCCGGCTCAGATGCGGAGAAGAGACGGACACACCTCCGAGGGGCAGGCCGGTGGCACCCTGATGTGGTGATTCCGGGTCACCGAGTATCGCCACCAGCCATCGTCGCTTCCGTCGCTGTGAGGAAGGGAGCCGGAAAACAATCCGCTGCCGTGGCACGCGAGCGGCATGTGCGGTGAACCCTGCCCGAGCGGCGTGCGCCCCCTTTGTGCGCTGGTTGTCACCTTGTGTGACTCGCCCGGGCACAGCACGGTTCAGACGGATATTGCTCGGTGTCGTGCTGCAGATCACCAGGGGAGGGCGGTACGTCGTGGGTTCAGCCGGTCAATGGGCACATGAGACCTTCGGAGATATCGCCGGTGAACTGGCGGACATCATCCCGGCTTGTCTCCTCCGTGCTCATCATCGTGCCCGGACGGGGCAGGAAGGCGTTCACACCCAGACGCTTGAAGCCTACGGGCATGGCCTCTATGCGGTGCAGTATGAGGAACTGGCCGCCGGTATCTCCGGGCTTGGGGAAGCCGTACGCCTCCAAGGACGCACGATGATGCTCGTCCGCGGCCACCTGATCTATCCCCTCCGTTACGCGAAGAAGGACGTTCCCGTCACGGCTGCTCGTCTCCGTCGGGCAACAGGCTTTCGAGCAGACCTGATCCGCCGCCACGGTCCGCCTCCCCGGCAACAGGCATTTGACCTGGACTGGGGAGAACTCGACGACTCCGAGGTACATCCGGACCTGGAGCTGCTTCCCGAAGACGTACAGCTCGTTCTCATCGCCTATGCCTGCTCGATGGAGGCGGGCGTCATGCGTATCGAGTGGGGCTCCGCGGAGTTGCGCCGCGAGGATCGGTACCTGATCTGGCACCGTCATGAGCCGCTGCCCACCAAGGATTGACCCGGAGCGACAGAGGGGCGGATGCAAGTGTCAACGGCTCACGGAGCCGGTTCTAACTCCTGCGCCCCGCACTCCTCCTGCCCCCGTTCAGCGCAACCAGCCCTTCACCGTCGAAGTGCGCCTCACCACCGGACGCCTCACCACCGCCCGCTTCCTCGGCCTGCTCGACACGTGGAGGTCCCGGGTCTCATGCCCCTCGCCGGGCTCCCCGATCACGGGCCATCCGGTGCGGCTCGCTACGCGCCGCCGGCACCGAATCGTTGGTGGTCCGGTCCGGTGCGGGTGCCACCACAGCCGCACGGACAGGCGGAGCAGGCGGTGACGCGGGGGTGGTGGTGTCGCGTGAGTGGGGCGCGGTGGGTGGAGTTCCATATCGAGACAGTACGCAGGACGAGCACATGGGCAAAAGCTGAAATACCTATGTGATCGCCTAAAATTGACTCATGGATGTCTTCAAAGACATGTTTCATGACGTGCGGCCTCGGGGGGCCTCTATGTCTTTCGTCAAGCGGTGCGGGGGCTTCTCGGCTCGTAGAAGGTGCCGTCGCGGAGCATGGCGAACAGGACGCTGATGCGTTGGCGGGCGAGGCGGAGGAGGGCTTGGGTGTGGGTTTTGCCGCGGGCTCGGCATTTGTCGTAGTAGGTGCGGGAGGCGGGGTCGTGGAGGGCTGCGAACGCGGAGAGGAACATCGCCCGTTTCAGCTGCCGGTTCCCGCCTCTGGGCGCGTGTTCGCCGTGGATCGACGTGCCGGACTGCCGGGTGGCCGGGGCGAGGCCGGCGTAGGAGGCCAGGTGGCCTGCGCTCGGGAACGAGCCGGCGTCGCCGACGGTGGCCAGGAGGACTGCGGCGGTCCTGACGCCGATGCCGGGCATCGAGGTCAGGACCTTCGAAAGAGGGTGGGCCTCCAGCAGTGCTTCGATTACTTGTCTGGACATCTGTAGGAGTTCCCGTGACCTCTTCCCCGTCCGCCCTGCTCGGCGCCCTGGACCCGACAAGTGATCGAGCGGTGTTCCGACAGATCGCCGATCACCTGCGCGAAGCCATCGACAAGGGCCGCTTCACCGAAGGCGCCAAGCTGCCCTCGGAAGCGGAGTTGGTCGAGCACTACGGCGTCTCCCGGATGACCGTGCGCAACGCCATCTCCATCCTCCAGGGCGAGGGCCTGGTCCACGCCGAGCACGGCAAGGGCGTCTACGTCCGCCCCCGGCCCCCGGTGCGGCGCCTGGCCTCAGACCGCTTCGCCCGGCGTCACCGCGAGCAGGGCAAGTCCGCGTTCACGGTGGAGGCCGAAGCCGCGGGGAGCCGTCCGGAGGTCGATCAACTGGAGGTGCGCGAGGAACGGCCGAGCCAGGACATCGCCGCGCGGCTGGGCGGGGCCCGCAAGGTCCTGGTCCGCCGTCGCCGCTACCTGCTGGACGGCCGGCCGGTGGAGTTCGCCTCCTCCCACCTGCCGTTGGACCTGGCGCGCAACACCCCCATCGCGCAGCCCAACCCCGGGCCCGGCGGTATCTACGCCCGGCTGGAGAAGCTGGGGCACCGCCTGGAGCGCTTCGAGGAAGAGGTGCGCGCCCGGATGCCCGCCCCGGCCGAGGTGAAGACGCTGCGTCTGGCGGCCGGGGTGCCGGTGATCCACCTGATCCGCACCGCCTACGACACCGAGGGACGCGCGGTGGAGGTCTGCGACACCGTGATGGCCGCCGACGCCTACGTGTTGGCCTACCAACTCCCCGCCGAGTGACAGGGGCTTGGAGCGCTGTCCCGCACGGACTCGCAGGTGGGTCACATGCGTGCCGCGAGCGCGAAGGCCCTTTCGTCCGTTGGACGAAAGGGCCTATGACCAGGCGTTTTCCTGTGCCCCCGGCAGGATTCGAACCTGCGACACCCGCTTTAGGAGAGAGGCTGGGGAGTGGGGGCCCTGACGTGGAGCTTCGATACCTGGTCAGGCTGCCGAGAGCTCGACCGCGAGACACCCCCCTTGACCGTGGCTGATCCCTGTATCTGGCACGGTAGTGGCACGAACCTCAGCCGACGACAGCCAGCCACGATGGCGGGCGCGCCGACCGACCACGCACGCGTGTGCCTCGCTGCACCCCCACTGGCCTCAGCCACGTTGCCTTGAATCGTCGACCAGAGCAAGCCGCGACGTCCTAACCGTGATCGCTGACACCTGACGCTCAGGCTCACTAGCGGGCCCGAGGCAGGTATGCCTGGCCCTGAGGTGAGCGTCAAGAGTCCCAGCGGCTGCCTGCGCACCGAGGCGCCCAAATTTCATGGTTCGCCCTCACCTGCGAGGCTTGCAGCCTTAACATGCTATGCAGACTTCCACGGACGGGTGAGGAACCATATGCGAATCAGTCGCGTTCTCATCGAGAATTACCGCAACTTCCGATGCTTGGAAATCGACCCATTTCCTCCTGCGGCGGTAATTGTGGGAGAGAACGGTGTAGGTAAATCCAACTTCCTGCGCGCTCTGCGGCTTGTACTTGACCCCGACCTCCCCGACTCTGCGCGAGCTTTGCGACCAGAAGATATCTGCGACTTCTCTGAAGGATCCTATGAAACCGGAATCACGGTAAAGATCGAGGTCGACATCACAGACTTTGCCGGAAACCAAAAGGCTGAGGCTGCCTTTGATGGATGCTTTTCTGAGCGGAAGCCTCTGACAGCTCGACTGACGTACCTTTTCGAGCCGTTGGTTAAGATGGATGGGCAGCGCCCGGATAGTCTTACGCCTGATGACTACACGTGGGATATTTGGGCAGGCATCAAAGCTGACCGGGATGGAAAGCGCATCAGGCGAGACGTGAACTTCACTGTGCTACCTGCGATGCGCGACGCCGTCAGCGATCTTTCGCGATGGCGGGACTCCCCCTTGCAGGAGCTGCTGGATGCTCGAAAGCCGAATAAGGTGGCCCTTGCCGGCACGGCAAAAAGAGTGTCCGAAGCAATGGACCTCCTAGCCGGCGAGCCGGAGATCGCACAACTTGCTAGTGACCTTTCAGGACGGCTGATTGCCATGGCCGGTTCTCGCGTCGACATTAACCCGAAACTCGGTTTTGCGTCTAGTGATCCTGACCGCCTCTTGCGTTCTATCCGGTTGTTCGTCGATCAGGAACGCACCCGCAGCGTAGCGGATGCCTCGACAGGGAACGCGAACATTCTCTACTTGGCATTGCTCCTGGAGAGAGCGGCTTCGAGGAGAGATTCCGATGCCGTGTTGGATACCATTCTCGGAGTAGAAGAACCAGAAGCGCACCTGCATCCCGTTCTTCAGCGGCAGGTGTTCAGTTATCTCTTGCGCCACGAGTCTTCATTGATGGTTACGACCCATAGCCCTCATATTGCCGCTGTCTCACGCTTGGATTCACTGGTACTGCTGAGGCCGAGTAAGGACGGCGCCACGCAAGCGACCTTCACGGCGAGCACAGACTTCGATTCCAAGCTAAAGGCAGACCTTGAGCGTTATCTCGATGTAAGTCGTGCTGAACTCCTTTTCTGCTCAGGTGCAATCTTGGTAGAGGGAATTGCTGAGGTTTACCTTGTCCCTGCTCTGGCGAAAGCACTGGGATTTGATCTGGATGCGCATGGCGTGGTCGTAGCGAATATTACGGGCACGGACTTCCATCCGTTCAGACAGCTACTCGGACCGGGTGCTCTCAGGGTCCCTCACGTAATCATCACTGACGGAGACCCTACCAACAAGGAAGGGAAGTATATCCATCTCGGATTGCGCCGTGCCGCGAAACTGATGGAGTCGGGTAATGCGGTGGACTTTTCGCGCCGAGTGGATGAGGTGCTCGCAGCGGGGGAGCAAGCAAACACCTCAACGCTCAGAGCCGAAGCTGTAGAGGTTGGTGTATTCATCGGCCCCAAGACTCTAGAGGTCGACCTGGCCCCACTGCTCGTAGAGTTGATGATTGCTGCCCACGCTGACTTCGACGTGTCCGACCCCCTCAAAGCCGCCTTTGAGCAAGCTACGCGTGGTCTCGTTGGGGGCGATCAAACACACTGCGAGGAGTTTCTCAGGCGTATTGACTCCGTAAGTAAGGGCAGATTCGCTCAGCGTTTGTCCTCGCATGTGGAGAAAACTGATTTCTCACACTTTATTTCTCGGATGGAGGCGATCGTCGCCTCTATCATGTCCTCTCATTCTGAGCACGATAAGGACCGGCTTGTAACAATGAGTCTGTTCTCACAGTCCACCTTCGGACACCTTATTAGCGCACTCGACAGCATTTCTAGAGCTGTGCGGCAGCATGGTCTCTTTGATGCTAAGTCAGCGGAGGGTGGGGTTTCATGACTTCCCGTCCCCTCATGCGTCGGGTACTGGCTGCGGAAATTGAGGAACTGAACGACGAGCAAAGAGAGGCTGTGACATATAGAGGAAACCTAGTAGTCCTTGCTGGCCCTGGTTCGGGGAAAACCAGAACTCTGGTTGCCCGCGTCGGTTATCTACTTGAAACACAGGTAGAATTCCATCGGGGGGTGGCTACAATTACCTACACTAATCACGCCGCCCGTGAGATCGTGGATCGCCTCGGCCGGTTGGGAATCAAGCCGGGAAAGCGTTTGGCGTCGAGTACACTTCACTCCTGGTGTCTCGCTCATGTTCTTCGCCCTTACTCGGCACTTGTCAACCGTACTTCGCCAGACGATCTAATCATCGTTGATGACAAGACCAAGGAATGGATGGGGATTCTGGAGCAGAGCTTTGCACGCGCCGGGGTTATGGCCATTCCCCGATATGAGAAGCCAGCATTCACAAGAGCGAGACGCCGGCATGCTGTAGGTGACGCCGGTGACGTCCACGACCCAATGATCGACGCGTCGGTAGTTTTTGATCAATTGATGGACGAGAGGGGCTGGATCGATTTTGACATGATGATTTCTCGTTCGTTGTCCCTTCTTCAGGATTTCCCTGATATTGCAAGCCTTGTTGCATCAAAATTCCCGCATGTCGTGGTGGACGAATATCAGGATCTAGGTCCAGTGCTGCACTCGTTGGTTAGGGTCCTGGACCGTAGTGCGCACGTTAGAATTTCTGCATTCGGTGATCCTGATCAGACCGTCATGGGGTTTACCGGGGCGGATCCCAAGTATCTGCAAGAGTTGAAGGAAACGTTCCATAGTGTTTCCCTCAAGGTTAACTATCGAAGCGGTCAGGCCATCATTGCTGCCAGTCACGCCGTGCTAAAAGAGGCACGCGATCATGAAGCGCGTCCGGGGCGGGGCGATGCAGGGGTTATTGAGCCCATCTATGTTGACGGAGGCCTGTGGGCCCATGCAGAAGTTGTGGCGCGGAAAATCCTTCAGCTGGTAGTTAGTGGAATCCCTGCTCACGAAATCGCAGTATTGTACCCACGCAAGGGTCCCTTGCTTACGTCTCTCTTGTCCAAGTTCGCTGAATATGGGCTCGATTTCGTTCACGAAAAAGATGAGAAGCTTCCCGAAGGGGAGATGGCAGACTTCATCCGCGCTTGTGCCGCTCGGACCGTCTCCGGCTACCAGCCTCCTGAGATCGATTCGATCGCAGATGAGGTAAGAACACTAGGCGACTTGGCCCATCAATATGCGAGCATGCGGCGTGAGGCTGGATTGCTTGAACTTCCTCGACGAGAAGTTGATGCCGCTATGGCGAGGCTTCTCCAGTCGGCCCCTGATGAAGGTCAGCGAGATTTCCTGACTTGGTTTGATGAGCTAGTCAACGATCTCGAACTTGATTTGGTGGCTCGGCGAAGCCCTCGACGACTTAACGCGGAATCTGTTGCTGATTTCCGAGAATGCTGCATCAATCACGATCTTAAACTAACCGATATTGTAGTGGGGGCTCTTCGTACTGGACGATTCACTCTGACCACTTATCATGCAGCGAAGGGGAGGGAATGGCAGGTAGTGATTCTTCCGGGCCTCGTAGATGGCATTATGCCTGGTCGTTTCTGGGACAGGAAGCGGAAAACCTTCCCGGAGCCCCCACCTGACAGACTGGCTCAAGATCGCCTTGCGTTTTATGTAGGTTTGACGCGAGCGAAAGCGGCTGCTGTTTTGGTGTATGGAGAATTCTGGGAGACTGATTGGGGAACGAGAAACACCTTGGGTGTTTCAAGGTTCATGCTTGATGTCCTCGCGCACTTGTCGCCTGGATGATGAACTGGATTTCCGAAAAGTGATCGCGGCATGAAGAAATGCGTGATCTGCATCCATCCCTGCCATTAACGACTCACCGCTGAGCGCGCGGCACGGACACCGGCCGGGCTGGAGCGGGGCGGAGACAGGAGCGCAGGCCCGGCCGGGGGCCGGGCCGCACGCGGTGAGCGGAGCGAGCCGCCTTGATGACGTGGAGAAAGTTGTTACGCGTCGTTTCGTTGCTCGGCTTCGATGGCCTGGATGGTGGCTTGGGCTGCTGCGATGGTTCGGGTGAGTGGGTCGAGGATGTCTCGGCGGGCGGTTGTGATCAGCTCGGTGGTGTCGGGGTAGGCGGCCGGGCTGGTGGGGGGCCAGAAGCCGTGCGGTCCGTGCCGGGATGCCTCGTGGCAGGCGTGGAGGACGGTGTTGATGGCTGCGGTGATCTCGCGTTGGTGGTGCTCTTCGGTCTCAGCCGCCCGAGTGTTCGCGGCTTCGTCTTCGTCGGGTGGGTTCATGG
>NZ_VKHT01001200.1 GCF_014141535.1 Streptomyces alkaliphilus
GAGAGGGAGGGTCGTCGCCGGATGACGGAGTGGCTGACCGGGGGTGTGCTCGACTACGCCGACCGCCACGACGACCTGGCCGGGGACGGTACCTCCCGGCTCTCCCCCCACCTGCACTTCGGCTGCGTCTCCCCCGTGGAGTTGGTGCGGCGCGCGCGTGGGGTGGGCGGCGCCGGCGCGGAGGCGTTCGTCCGCCAGGTGGCCTGGCGCGATTTCCACCACCAGGTGTTGGCGGCCCGCCCGGAGTGCTCCCGACACGACTATCGGGGTCGCGAGGACCGGTGGCGGTCCGCCGACGGCGAGGCCGCCGAGGAGGTGGCCGCCTGGCGGGAGGGGCGCACCGGCTACCCGATCGTGGACGCCGCGATGCGCCAGCTGGCCGCCGAGGGGTGGATGCACAACCGCGGGCGCCTGTTGGTGGGCAGTTTCCTGACCAAGACCCTCTACGTGGACTGGCGGGTGGGGGCGGAGCACTTCCTGTCCCTGTTGGTGGACGGCGACATCGCCAACAACCAGATGAACTGGCAGTGGATCGCCGGCACCGGCACCGACACCCGCCCCAACCGGGTGCTCAATCCCCTGACCCAGGCCGGTCGGTTCGACCCGGACGGTACGTACGTCCGCCGTTGGGTCCCCGAACTCGCCGAGGTGGAGGGGTCCTCCGTGCACCAACCCTGGAGGCTCGAGGGCCTCGATCGGGCAAGGATCGGGGACTATCCGGATCCGATCGTGGACCTGGCGGAGGGCCGGGAGCGGTTCGAGCGGGCCCGCCGGCGTTGAGCCCGCCCGGCCCGGGTGTCGGAGTCCTCCTCCGCGGAGCGCGGGTGGGGGGTCCACCACGGCGAAGACAAGGGTTTTTCACTCTTTCGGGTGAGTGACCCATCCATCGGCGGCTCGGCCCCGAATAAGGGGCATGACCGCACACCGCACGGCGGGGAGCACCCCCGGCCCGACCCCCGGCCCCCCGACCGGGGGTCGGCCGGGGGCCCGCCGCGCGGCGGCGGCGCTGAGCGGCCCTCTCGCCATGGGGGCCGCGCTGGGAGCGGGCGAGTTGTGCGCCGGGCTCCTGCGGCCCGGCGCACGCCCCGTCACGGTTGTCGGCGGAGCGGTGATCGACACCACCCCGGCTCCCGTGAAGGAGTGGGCGATCGCCACCTTCGGCACCGCGGACAAGGTGGTGCTGCAGCTCGGTGTGGTCCTCGTCCTCACCTGCTGTGCCGTGGGGTTGGGGCTGTGGTCGGCGCGGCGTCGCGGTCCGGCCGCGGTGGGCGCCCTGCTGCTCGGGATGGTCGTGGCGGCCCTCGCCCTCTCCCGTCCCGCGTCCTCCCCCTCCGACACC
>NZ_VKHT01001201.1 GCF_014141535.1 Streptomyces alkaliphilus
GGGAGTCGGGGGTCGGGGGAGTCCGGAGGTCGGGAGCACAGCGGGAGCGCGCCCCGGTGAAACCCGGGCCGGCCGGTGAACCGGGGCCGGAAACGCGGCGAGGGCCCGCCCGGAACCGGGCGGGCCCTCGGCCCTCGACTACGCGCGACCCGGGGACACCGCCCCCTCCCCGTGGACCGGGAAGCCGGGCGGACGGGTCGCCCGCGCGTCAATCGCCTTGCAGGATGGCGATCAGCCGCAGGAACTCCAGGTAGATCCACACCAGGGTGAGGGTCAGACCGAAGGCGGCCAGCCAGGACTCCTTCTCCGGCGCGCCATAGGCGACGCCGTCCTCGACCATCTTGAAGTCCAGGGCGAGGAAGCAGGCACCGAGGATGATGCCGATCACACCGAAGAGGATGCCGAGGCCACCGGAACGCAGGCCCAGACCGTCACCGCCGCCGATCAGGGCGACGATCAGGTTGACGGCCATCAGCAGCACGAAGCCGACCGCGGCGGCCATCACGAACTTGGTGAAGCGCGCGTTGACCTTGATGATGCGCTGCTTGTACATGAACAGCACACCGGCGAAGACCGCCATGGTTCCCAGCACGGCCTGCATGGCGGCGCCGGGGGCCCACTGGTTGATCATGTTGCTGATCGCGCCGAGGAACAGACCCTCGACGGCGGCGTAGGCCAGGATCAGCGGCGGGGAGGGCTCGCGCTTGAAGGACTGCCACAGCGCCAGGCCCATACCGACCAGGGCGCAGATGAAGCCGATGCCCATCGGCAGGTCGGTGATCCACGCCACGGCGGCGAAGGCCACCACGGTGCCCAGGGTCAGGGCGGTCCGGGAGACGACGCTGTCGATCGTCATGACCCCGGTGGCGCCGGCGGGAGCGACCGGCTGACCCGTGTTCGGGTCCAGGGTCTGCGCGTAGGGGTTGGTGGGCTGCGCGTACGGGTTGCTCGGCTGCGCGTAGGGATTCCCGGTCTGCGCCTGCGGGCCGGCGTTGAAGCCGGCGTACCCGCCGCCCTGACTGAACCCCCGACGCGTGAAGACCGGGTTACTGCTCCTCATCTCACTCCTCCATGGCCGCTGACGGTACGACCTAGCGTCCAGAGTAATACTTTGGCAAAGACAGAACGGTAGTCCACCCCGTAGAACGCGGAAAGGGCCGTAACCGTTCCGTCACGTCGGTCACGGTTGGGCCTCGCCCCCTCCCGGGCCGCTCCGACAAGGGATTCCGTCCGGTGCGCACCATCGTCCCGCCCCGTTCTTCCCCCGTCCGGGCCGCGGTCACCCGTGTGACCCCCGCCTCACCCGACCGGGGGAAGCGGGACACCCCGAACCCCC
>NZ_VKHT01001202.1 GCF_014141535.1 Streptomyces alkaliphilus
CCCCCACAGGACCCCACACACCCGGAAACCCCCTGTGACCAGGCACGCGACAAGCGACAAGACAAGACAGGCGACAAGGCGCACGACAAGCAGGACGACAAGACACGCGACAAGCAGGAGCCCCCCGTGCCCGCTTCCGAACGCATCACCCTCATGGCCGCCGGAGAACTCCGCGACGCCCTGACCGCCCACCGCAACGGCGACCAGGCCGCCGCCGTCGCCGCCCTCATGTCGATTGACCCCGACTCCTGGGCCGCCATCGAACACCGCCTGGCCGCCATGGGCGGCACCGTCGCCGAGCTGCTGCCAGACACCCACTGACCGCACCAACACGAGAGCGGCCCGCGTCTCGCCAAAGCCTCGGGCCGCCCTCACTCCCCAGTCACCAACAGACCCAAGGAGGTTCCCCCAGCATGACCCATGACCCCCGTTCCGCGCTGCTGCACGCCGCTGTGGAGGCGGCCGAACGCGGCTGGCCGGTCTTCCCGCTGCGGCCGGGCACCAAGCGCCCGGCCCTGCACCGAGAGGACCGCTGCCCCGGCACCGGCCCCTGCGCGGCCGGGCACCTGAAGTGGGAACAGCGCGCCACCACCGACCCCGAGCGCATCCGCGCCGCCTGGTCGATCCGCCCGTTCAACGTCGGCATCGCCACCGGCCCGGCCGCACTGGTCGTCATCGACCTGGATCGGCCGAAGAACGGATCGGACACGCCTTGCGGCGTGACGACCTTTCGGGCGCTCTGCGAGCGCGCCGGACAACCCGTCCCGGATACCTACCGGGTGCGAACCGCCAGTGGTGGGGAGCACCTGTACTTCACCGCGCCCGCAGGGGCCCGGTTGGGCAACACGGCCGGGACCATCGGCGAGCTGGTGGACTCCCGGGCGTGGGGCGGCTACGTGGTCGCCGCGGGCAGCACCACCGACACCGGAGCGTACGAAGCCGTGAGCGACCGTGGGGCGGCCCCTCTGCCCGACTGGCTGCACACCGTCCTGAAACCCGCCCCCGCGCGCCCTGTGGGGCCGCCGGTACTTCCTGCGGTCGACGGCAGCCGCGCGGCCCTGGCCGCACTCCGAGCCGAGTGCGCCGTGGTGGCCGCCGCGCCGGACAAACAGCGCAACACCACGCTCAACCGCTGCGCCTTCAAGGTGGGGCGGTTCGTCGCGTGGGGCGACATCCCCCGGCACGTGGTCGAGGAGGCCTTCCAAGGGGCGGGAGAGGGGCGAGGGCTGACCCCTGCCGAGTGCCGCGCCACGATCCGCAGCGCCCTGGACAGCTCCATCCGCAAGGCCCGGCCCCGGGAGGCGGCGTGAACGCCCCCCGATCCTCCCCCTTGGAA
>NZ_VKHT01001203.1 GCF_014141535.1 Streptomyces alkaliphilus
TATAAGAGACAGGGCAAACCCCCGGAGCCCGGCCCCGGTTCCCCGACCTCCCCGAACGGTGGCCCGGGCTCCGGGGGCGGGGCCGCGGACCGGCCCGCCCCCGCAGTCCCGGCCGACCGGGTCGGCCAACCGGTCGGGCCGCCGGTGCCCATCGGGGAGGCCGTCGCCCGTTCGCTGGTCACCGCCGCTTCCCTGGCGCCCTCCCTGCACAACGCCCAGCCGTGGCGGTTCCGGCTGCTCGCCGACGACACCACCCTCCAACTGTGGGCGGACCTCGACCGGGTGGTCCCCCACGCCGACCCCGAGGGACGCGGCCTGCACCTCGGCTGCGGCGCCGCCATCTGCAACCTGCGGGTGGCCGCCGCACACGCCGAACTGCTGCCCGAGGTCCGGCTGCTCCCCGAGCCGGCCGAACCCCGCCTGCTGGCGGACGTGGTCTTCCGCCGGTTGCCCGCCGGCGCCCCGGAGCCGTCGGAGGCCGCCGGACTGGCCGCCCTGTACCCGGCGATCCGCGCCCGCCGCACCAGTCGTCACCCCTTCCTCCCGGACCGGATCCCCGAGGAGGAGCTCAGGGCGTTGACGGAGGCGGCCCGGATCGAGGGCGCGGAACTCATCCACCCCGACGCCTGGCACACCGCCACCGTGCTCGAACTCCTGCAGGACGCCGAGGGCCGTGACGGCACCGACCCGGCGCGCGGGCGGGAGCTGGAACGCTGGACCCGCACCGGCGCCGAGGCCGGGAGCGCGGTGGACGGCGTTCCCGAGTACGCCTTCGGCCCGCGCGAGCGCGACGGACGGACCGTGGTGCGGGACTTCGCCGGTCGCGCGCCGGTGCCCGGCCGTCCCGAGGTCGACTTCGAGTCCACCCCCCGCCTGGCGCTGCTGGGCACCGACGGGGACCGACCCTTCGACTGGCTGCGCGCGGGCGAGGCCCTGGAACGGGTGCTCCTGGTGGCCACCGACCGGGGCCTGGCCACCTCCCTGTCCTCGCAGACCCTGGAGTGGGACGAACTGCGGTGGACCACCCGCGATCCGATGTCACCGGTGTCGCACATCCAGATGGTCATCCGCCTGGGGTACGGGCCCGAGAGCCCTCCCACCCCGCGCCGACCGGTCGGCGACATCCTGGAGGTCGGACGCCCACTGCCACCCGGTCCGTGAACCGGCCGGGCGGTCCCGGCGCCGCCCGGGCTCAGCCCCGGGACGGGCCGGCGGCGGAGTCGGGGCGGGCCCGGGGGCCCCCCCCCCCCGCCGCCCCCCTGGCCCCCCCCGGCGGGGGGGGCCGGGGCCCCCCCCGCGGGGGGCCGGCCTCCGCCGCCCCCCCCCCCCCCC
>NZ_VKHT01001204.1 GCF_014141535.1 Streptomyces alkaliphilus
TATAAGAGACAGGAACGCCCCGTACCCCTCGATACCCGTGAAGCGAGTTCCATTGATGCACCCCACTCCTCGGATGACGGCCGCCCTCCACGCCCTCGCCCGCCGGCACGGGTTCCTGGTCCGGGACCGGGCGTGGGAGGAGACGATGGCCGCCATGGCGACCGCCGAGCCACCCCGACACGATCCCGAGTGCACGGACCTGATCAGCACGGTCATCGGACAGGTGATGCGGTTGGGCGGCATCGACACCGATGTCGCCGTCCACCGGGAAGTGCTGCTGCGGTGCCGCCCCGGCGCCCCCGGGGTGCGGACGGTGCCGGACGCCGTCTTCTCGGCGCGGGAATCGCGGCTGTTCCGCGGGGCACCCCCGTGGCTGGAGGGCCGGGAGGTGCTGATGGTGGTGGACACGGCCGTCCCCGGTGAGGAGGAGGAACGATCGTTGCGGCGACGGGCCTACGCGGAGGCGGGCATCCCTCTCCACCTGCTGATCGAACGCGAGCGCGCCATGGTGTCGCTCTTCAGCCGGCCGAGCGCGCCCACCGCCGGCCCGGGGGCGCCGGGGCGGGCCTACACGCGACTGCACACCGTGCCCACCGGTCGGCCCCTGCCCCTGCCGGCCCCCTTCGGTTTCGACCTGGACACCGGCGACCTGGCGTGATCCCCCCCCGGGGCCGGGCGGGACCGGCAGCCCCGGGGCAGGGGCCGGTCAACAGCCCGCGCCTCGCGCGCTCGTTCGGGTGGATATCGCCATCGAAGCCCCGTGAGAGCCACCGGAGCGGCCACACTGGTCGATGTATCGGAGAGGAGGCACCATGACTGTCATGGCCGCCGACCACCGCGCGCAGACCCGGGACGAGGTCCTCGAAGAGGGCTTCCTGGCGCTCACCGTGCCCGAGGGGTTCAAGGCCGAGCTCATCGAGGGACGAATCGTCGTGACCCCACCCCCCGACGGCGACCACCAGGACGCGATCGAACTCGTCGTGAGTCAGGTCTACGCCCGGTCGGCGACTCCGATGCAGCAATCGGGGAACACCGGTCTCCTCCTCGGCTCCGCGGCTCCGGCCGTCCCGAACCGCGTCATTCCGGACATCACCTTCGCCCCGCGTGAGGCTCGGGTCCTCCGGGGAGCCCCACCCTGGATGGACCCCACCGGCATCACCATGGTCACCGAGGTCACCAGCGGTCGACCCGACCACGACCGCACGGCCAAACGCCTCGCCTACGCCCGCGCCGACATCCCCCTCTACCTCCTGATCGACCGCCACCGCGAAACCCTCACCCTCCACACCGACCCCGAACCCCGCACCGGCGACTACATCGGTCGACACACC
>NZ_VKHT01001205.1 GCF_014141535.1 Streptomyces alkaliphilus
GGGCAGGGGCGTGCGGTCGGGTGGGGTCGGACGTCGGAAGCGGCGGCGGAACCGCAGGTGCAGCAGCAGGCCGTAGAGCAGGGAGAAACCGAGCCAGGCGGTGTAGATGCCCGGCAGGCCCCATCCCAGGTGCACGCCCAGGTACCACCCCAGCGGGATGAGCAGCAAGTAGTCCCCGGTGACCGAGGCGACCATGATCCAGCGGGTCTCCCCCGCCGCCCGCAGCATCGAGCCGCGGGACATCGCCCAGGCCAGTGGCACCATGCCCAGCAGGGCCAACGGGGTGGTGGCCCGGGCCAGTTCGGCGACCGTCGGGTCCTCGACGACCAGGGAGTACGCAGGTCGGGCGAGCACCAGCGCGATCAACCCGCTCGCCCCCACCAGGCCGAGCAGCAGCCACAGGCCGGTGCGGTGGCGCTCCAGTGCCCGGTCGGGGCGGTCGCCGCCCAGCTCCTGGCCGGCGAGCACGGTCAGCGCGGTCGCGGCGGAGCCCAGGAGGGTGAAGACGATCAGGGTGAGGGTGTCCACCAGGCGGTAGGCGGCCAGGTCGGCGGCGCCGATCCGGGCGGCGAAGCCGGTGAGCAGCGCCTCGTTGAGATAGCCGATGCCCATGGTGCTCATCTCGGGCCAGCCGATGCGCCACAGGCCGCGCGCGACGGCGGGCACGTCCTCGGCGCCCGTGGTGTCCCGGGGCAGGCGGACACGGCAGTACAGCAGCAGGTAGCCCGCGCCGACGAGGGTGGCGATCAGGGTGGAGAGCGCGGCACCGGTGACGCCGAGTCCGGCGCGGAAGATCAGCAGCAGGCCGAGCGGCAGGTTCACCGCGTTGACCAGCAGCGCGTTGTACATGGTGACGCGGGTGGCGCCGATGCCGGCGCAGGCGCCCTGGAGGGTGAAGGTGACGGCGGCGGCCGGCACGGCCCAGGCGAGGATCCGCAGGTAGCCGGTGCCGGGGCCGATCACCTCGTCGGGGGCGCCGAGCACGGTGAGGATGGGCACGGCCGTCGCGTACAGCACGGCGCCGACGACCGTGCCGGCCAGGAGGGCGCCGAGGACCCCCACCCGGACCGTGCGGGCCAGGTCCGCGGAGCGGCCCGCGCCGTGGTGGTGCGCGACGCGGACCTGCACGGCCCCGGCCCAACCGCGCGCGATGATCAGCGCCACCAGGTACACCGGCGCGGACAGCGCGAGGGCCCCCAGGCCCTCGGTGGAGAGCCGGGCGAGCAGCACGGTGTCCACCACGCCCACCGTGATCTGGGTGAGCCCGGCGACGAGCAGGGGCAGGGCGAGGGCGATCATCGGGCGGACGCCGGGCTCACCCAGATCACGGT
>NZ_VKHT01001206.1 GCF_014141535.1 Streptomyces alkaliphilus
CCCGATGGGCGGGAGGGGTGCACCTCTCCTCGAACCGTCCGTTCGCGAGGGGCTCAGGCCGACTTGCGGCTGTCCCTCGGGTGGACGGCGATGTTCATCGCGCCGGACCGGAGCACCGCCAGCCGCTCGGCCAGCACCTCCTCCAGTTCCTCGCGGGTGCGCCGTTCCATCAGCATGTCCCAGTGGGTGCGCGCGGGCTTGGTCTTCTTCTCCTCGGGACCCTCGCCGTCCACCAGGAGTGCCTGCGCCCCGCAGACCTTGCACTCCCACTCCGGCGGGATCTCGGCCTCCACGGAGAAGGGCATCTCGAAACGGTGCCCCCGCTCACATGCGTACTCCACAGCCTGGCGCGGCGCCAGATCGATGCCGCGGTCGGTCTCGTAGCTGGTCACCACGAGCCGCGTGCCGCGCAGAGCTCGCTCACTCATGAATCGTGCCTCCCGGGCTGGTCGCCCACAGGACAGGTGTCGCTGTCGTCGTCATCCGGTCAACGTCCGGTCGGCGGTGAAGATTCCCGTTCAGGGAGATGCGTCGTCCGTCGTGCCGCCCCTTGCATGTACCCACCGATGCCCGGTTTGTCACCTCCCGAGGGGGATGTCGCCCGGTGTCCACGCTCTCGGGGCCGTGGAACGGTGGCCTCGGGGCCCGGTAGGTCAAAGATGCACCTTACCGTGAGGGCGCGACGTACACCCAATCCCGCCCTTCGGCGCGCCCCCCGGCTCTCTTTCCCCCTCGCACCCCGTCCGGGCGCCCCGGAGCGCCCGGACGGGGCGCGAGGGGTGGTTCGTGAGTGGTCGGGGAACGGGGGCCACGGTCCTCCCGGGCTCCACCTCCGTGTCACCATGGGGGAGAAGTGGACGGGTTTTCCGAGTCCGATTTCGGAGAGGTGGACCGCGATGGCCCCCGTGTGGACCTCCAGCATCGGTGCCACCCGACTGGCCCGGATGTTGAGCGCCCGGAGCGCCGACCCGGAGCCGACCGGCCGGCCCCGGCGAGCCGAACCGGCCTATCGTTCCCTCGCCGACGGCATTCGGATGTTGGTGGCCGAGGGGCGACTGCCCACCGCGGCCCGGCTGCCCGCCGAACGCGAGCTCGCCGCCGCCCTGTCGGTCAGCCGCACCACCGTCGCGGCCGCCTTCCAGCGTCTGCGGGCCGAGGGGTGGATCGCCTCCCGCCGGGGATCGGGAAGTTGGACCACCGTTCCGGCCGGTCGCCCCCTGCCCAGTCGGGGCCTGGACCCGCTGCCCCCGGACGGCGATCCCGGCCTCATCGATCTCGGCTACGCGGCCCTGCCCGCCCCGGGGGACCTCCTCGTCCGCGCCTTCACCGG
>NZ_VKHT01001207.1 GCF_014141535.1 Streptomyces alkaliphilus
GCTCCGCCCCCTCCACTCCACCCGGCGCGTGGACGCCACGATCGCGAACGCCGGCGGGCCCCGACCCGGGTCGGGGCCCGCTGTCGGTGCGGACCGATATCGTCGGAGTCGTGTCGTCCCTCGCGCTGTACCGCCGCTACCGTCCCGAGACCTTCGCCGAGGTCATCGGGCAGGAGCACGTGACCGCCCCGCTGCAGCAGGCCCTGCGGAACAACCGGGTCAACCACGCCTACCTCTTCAGCGGCCCACGCGGTTGCGGCAAGACGACCAGCGCCCGCATCCTGGCCCGCTGCCTGAACTGCGAGCAGGGCCCGACCCCCACCCCCTGCGGGGAGTGCCGCTCCTGCCTCGACCTGGCGCGCAACGGCCCCGGCTCGATCGACGTCATCGAGATCGACGCCGCCTCCCACGGTGGTGTGGACGACGCCCGCGAGCTGCGGGAGAAGGCGTTCTTCGGCCCCGCCTCCAGTCGGTGGAAGATCTACATCATCGACGAGGCGCACATGGTGACCTCGGCGGGCTTCAACGCCCTCCTCAAGGTCGTCGAGGAGCCCCCGGAGCACCTGAAGTTCATCTTCGCCACGACCGAGCCGGAGAAGGTCATCGGGACCATCCGCTCGCGCACCCACCACTACCCCTTCCGGCTGGTGCCCCCGGGCACCCTGCGCGACTACTTGGCTCAGGTGTGCGAGACGGAGGCCATCCCCGTCGACCCCGCCGTGCTGCCACTGGTGGTGCGAGCCGGCGCCGGCTCGGTGCGCGATTCGATGTCGGTGATGGACCAGTTGCTCGCCGGAGCGGGCGAGGAGGGCGTCACCTACGCGATGGCGACCGGCCTCCTCGGCTACACCGACGGTGCCCTGCTGGACCGTGTCGTCGACGCCTTCGCCGCCTCCGACGGCGCGGCGGCCTTCGAGGTCGTCGACCGCGTGGTCGAGGGCGGTCACGACCCCCGCCGTTTCGTCGCCGACCTGTTGGAGCGGCTGCGCGACCTGGTGATCCTCGCCGCCGTACCGGACGCGGCCGAGAAGGGCCTGATCGACGTTCCCGTCGACGTCATGGAGCGGATGTCCGCGCAGGCGTCCGCCATGGGCCCGGCCCGCCTCAGCCGGGCCGCCGATCTGGTCAACAGCGGCCTGGGCGAGATGCGCGGCGCGACCTCGCCCCGGCTGCAACTGGAGCTGATCTGCGCCCGGGTGCTCCTGCCCGCCGCCTACGGGGACGAGAGCGCCCTGCTCAGCAGGCTGGAGCGGCTGGAGAGCGGCGCCGGCGCCGCGTTCGCCGCGGCTCCGGCTCCCTTCCCCCCTGCGGCGGCACCTCCGCAGCCC
>NZ_VKHT01001208.1 GCF_014141535.1 Streptomyces alkaliphilus
GGGGAGGCACCGGTACGGGAGCCGCCGGCGGGGGTTGCGGACACGGGCGTTCCTCGGCTCGGGGGCGGTCGGTGGTGTACGCGCTGTACGACCGGCACGTCGCCGACCTGCTCGACCACGCCCTGCACCACGTGGAGCACCTGCGGCTCGGGCTGATGGACCCACCGGGGGACGCGCCGGGCGCCTGAGGTCGCCCTTCGGGGCGCCCATGGGGGCGCTCGAAGCGCGCAGATGAGGGCCGCTCGCCATCACACGAGTGGCCCTTTTGTCATTCGGTCATCTTGTTCTGCTATTCATCTTTTACTGTTTCCTCTTTTTCTGTGCGGTCGTTTTCGGTCGGCGAGTTGTGCAGGAATTGTCATTTCCTCTCTGTCAGAGTCGTGTACCGCCCGGTCGAAAGGCCGTTCCCGGCCCATGGGTACCGGTTTCCGGATAGCCGGAATGTCTGATTGTCCTCGGCTGTATGGGATGGGTGGCCCGGTGGCAGAACACGCGGGAAAACACGTGGGAAAACACGCGGGACGACGCCCGGGAGAACACCCGGGGGGACCGTCGGTCGGGGCACCGACGCCGGGCCGGCGGGCCCGGCCCCGACCCCGTCGCCGGACGGCCCGCTCGCCGCTCGCCGTGCTCGCCGCCCTCCCGCTCCTGCTCGGCCTCCCCGGCACCGCCCTCGCGGCCCCCGACGCACCGGAGATCCCCTTCACCGAGCGGTACCGGGTCGTCCAGCACGGAGGCATCGCCCGCGCCGCGAACTCGGTGATCACCTGCCTCGCCCCGGCCGTCCCCGACGCCGTGCCCTGCCCCGAGGCCCGCGCGGGCGCCGGCGGCACCAACGGCGACTACGAGATGACCTACATCGATGTCGACGACGACCCGAACACCTACAACTCCAGCCGGGCCGACCTCCGGCTCCCGGCGGGCTCGCGGGTCACCCTGGCCCGCCTGTACTGGGGCGGCAACCTCCGTGCCGGTGAGCAGAAACCCGCGGAGGACAACGCCCGGGTGCTCTTCGCCGAACCCGGGGGGAACTACAAGGAGGTTCTCGCCGACACCGTCATCGGCCATCGCCCCACCGCCGTCGACGACGGTTTCACCGCCTCCGCGGATGTCACCGACATCGTGCGGTACGCCTCTTCCGGCGCGTACACCGTCGCCCAGCTCAACGTCGCCATGGGGCACTCCCCGGTCGGCGCCTGGGGCGGCTGGACCCTCGTGGTCGTCTACGAACACCCCGACGCGCCGCTGCGCACCCTCTCGCTGTGGGACGGCTGGCGCACCGTCGGCGACCACGGCGGGGGCGCCGGCGGCGCCTCCCCACCGAACTC
>NZ_VKHT01001209.1 GCF_014141535.1 Streptomyces alkaliphilus
GAGGAGGGGTGGGTGGTCATCAGGGGCTTTCGAGGCTGGAGCCGACGGGGGAACGGAGGAACACCGGCAGGTCGTACAGGTCGTTCTGGGTGACGGCCGGCTTGTTGCGAAGTTCGGAGTCGGGGACGGCGAGGGCCATGTCGGGGAACCGCTGGAAGAGCGCGGGCAGGGCGATGCCGGCCTCCAGGCGGGAGAGCGGCGCGCCGGGACAGATGTGCGGCCCGTGCCCGAAGGACATGTGCCGGATGGGGGTCGTGCGGGTGATGTCGAACGCCTCGGCGTCGGCGCCGTGCCGGGTGGTGTCGATGCCGATGGCCGAGTACGAGGTGATCAGGGCCTCGCCGCGGGGGATGACGCTCCCGCCGATCTCCACGTCCTCGCGGGCGAACCGGATCAGGACGTGCGAGGTGGGGCTGTACCGACGCAGGGTCTCCTCGACCGCGGTCTCCCAGGGGACCTCCCCGAAGAGCACGAGCGCCAACTGCTCGGGGTGGTTGAGCAGGGCCCGCACGGTGTTGACGATCAGGCTGATCGTGGTCTCGTGACCGGCGGCGATCATCAACTGGAGGGTGTTGACGACCTCCTCGACGGTGAGCGGCTCCCCGCCGTCCTCGGCCGTCAGCAGGGCGCTGGTGAGGTCGTCCCCGGGGTTCTTCCGCTTCTCCTCGACCACCCGCCCGAAGAGTTCGGCCAGTTCGCCCAGGACCGCTAGCACCCGGTCCGGCGGGGTCTGGGTGGAGAAGAAGGCGTCGTACAACTCCTGGAGACGGGGCAGGTCGGCCTCGTCGATGCCCATCAGCTCGGCGACCACGCCCATCGGCAGGGGGTAGGCGAAGGCGGCCTTGAGGTCGACCGGTCGCGGGGCGCCGGCGGCCTCCTCCGCGTCGGCGCGGGCGGTCAGCTCGTCCAGGAGCCGCTCGGTGATCCGTTCGATGCCCGGCCGCAGCGCCTCCACCCGGCGCGGGCTGAGGGCCTGGGCGACCTTGGCCCGCAACCGGCGGTGCTCGGCGCCGTCCACGGTGAGCATGGAGCGGCCGGGGTTGGCCAGGCCGATCAGCGGCCAGTCGGCGGGGACCTCCCCGCGCGTCCAGGCCCCCCACTCGCCGATGTCCTTCACCAACCGGGGGTCGGTGAGCAGTCGGCGGGCCTCCTCGTGGTGGGTGACGGCCCACACCGGGACGCCGCCCGGGAGTTCCACCCGGGCGATCGGTCCGGCGTCGCGCAGCAGAACGGCCTCGCCGTCGAGGTCACGGACCAACGGATCCAGGGCGATCACCGGACAACCGGTCGCGGCCCCGGGAGTGGGGGGCGGCTCGGCGGTCTCG